>NZ_JBSHCR010000063.1:0-25260 GCF_053615895.1 Isoptericola sp. NPDC055881 | reverse complement strand
CGTGCGCACCGAGCGCACGGGCCGCCGTCGTCGTCCCGAGGTAGTGCAGACCGTGCCGAGGTAGTTCGGGTCGTGCCGAGGTAGTGGGGACCGTGCCGTGGTAGTTCGGGTCGTGCCGAGGTAGTCGGGACCGCGCCGAGGTAGTCGGGACCGCGCCGAGGTAGTCGGGACCGCGCCGAGGTAGTCGGGGCCGTGACGAGGTAGTGCAGACCGTGCTGAGGTAGTTCGGGTCGTGCTGAGGTAGTCGGGACCGTGCCGAGGTAGAGGGGACCGTGCTGAGGTAGTGCAGGCCGTGCCGAGGTAGTGCGCGGCCGAAGGGCGTCAGCGGACGTCGGTGCCGTTCTCGCAGGCGCCGAGCCTGCCCCCCGGTCGCCGCTGTCCACAGCTGGCCGGCAGCCGGGACGACGCCGCAGCGCAGGGCGCGACTCTCGTCGCATGACAGAAGCTGATCACCTCCCGGCGATCCGACGCGTCGCCGCGATCCTCGACCTGATGAACGCCCCGGACTCGCCGCTGCGCTCGATGCGCTCGGCCGATGCGCCGCATCCGCCGGTCGTGCCGGACGCGCTCGCGCTCGCCCTGGACGACGTCCCCGATGCGACGACGCAGCACGAGACTGCGGTGCTCACGCTCGTGGGGCGGCTCGTCGAGCACACGGCCGCCACGCAGTGGTTCAGCCACGAGACCGCCGCCATGCTGCACGGCGCCTGGACGTTCCGCACGCCCCAGCTGGTTCACGTGACGCACGAGTGGAACCCGCACGTGGATGAGGAACGGGAGCCCTCCGTCCGCCGGCACCACACGCCCATGCCGCCGGCGGACCGGGCGGAAGTCCGCGGGGTGCCTGTGACCTCGCTCGCGCGCACGCTCGTCGACTGCATCCGGACCCTCCCGCGCGACGGCGCGCTCGTGGCGTGCGACTCGCTGTTCAGGCTCGGTGCACGACCTGCCGAGGTCTCGCGCATCATGTCCGCCTCTCGGGGCAAGCGCGGCGTCGTGCAGGCGCGGGAGATCCTTGGGCTGTGCGATCCGCGCTCCGCGTCGCCGGGGGAGACCGTGACGCGGCTCGCCGCCGTCGACGCCGGACTACGCAGACCGGACTGCCAGATCGAGGTCCCGACCACTCACGGCACCTTCTTCGTCGATCTGGGGTGGGAGGACGTCCGGCTCGCTGTGGAGTTCGACGGCGCGCTCAAGTACGACGACGACCCCGAGGTGGTGCGCGCCGTCCAGGCAAGGCGGCAGGCGGCGCTCGAGGCCGCTGGATGGACCGTCGTCCGAGTCCGGTGGGAGGACCTCGGCGACCTGGAGGCGCTGGAGCATCGCCTGCGGCGTGCCTACCTCGCGGCCCGACGCCGCGCCTTGCTCGGGCTGACCGCGTGAGGCGTGGCGCAGCGCGCCGTCGCAGCACGACGGCGGTCGCTCGGGTGAGCGACCGCCGCCGTGACATGACTACCTCGGCACCGCCTCTACTACCTCGGCACGGTCTTGACTACCTCGGCACCGCCTCGACTACCTCGGCACGGTCTCGACTAGTTCGGTGCGGTCTCGACTACCTCGGCATGGCCTCGACTACTTCGGTGCGGTCTCGACTACCTCGGCAGGGTCTCGACTACCTCGGCGGTGGGGCGGGCTGGTCCTGGGGATCCTTCGTCTTCGTCTCCTTGGCGTCCTCCGCGAGGGAGCCGAGGTAGAGGGAGATGACCTTCGGGTCGGACTGGAGCTCGCGCCCCGTGCCGGTGTGGGCGTCCTTGCCCTGGTCGAGGACGTAGCCGCGGTCGCAGATCTGCAGGCAGCGGCGGGCGTTCTGCTCCACCATGATCACGGACACGCCGGCCTTGTTGATCATGCGGGTGCGCAGGAACGTCTCGTCCTGGCGGACGGGGGACAGGCCGGCGGACGGCTCGTCGAGGAGCAGCACGGACGGGTTCATCATGAGCGCGCGTGCCATGGCGACCATCTGCCGCTCGCCGCCGGACATGGCGCCCGCTCGCTGGGTGCGACGCTCGTGCAGGACGGGGAACAGGTCGCGGATGAACGACCACCGCTCCTCGAACGCCTTGGGCCGCAGGTACACCCCCATGCGCATGTTCTCCTCGACGGACAGCGAGGGGAACACGTTGTTCGTCTGCGGGACGAAGCCGACGCCGCGGGCCACGAGGGAGTTCGCCTTCATGCCCGTGATGTCCTCGCCGTCGAGCGTCACCGTGCCGGAGTGGATCTTCACCAGCCCGAACAGCGCCTTGAGCAGCGTGGACTTCCCGGCGCCGTTGGGGCCGATGATGCCGACCAGCTCGCCCTTGCCCACCTCGATCGAGCAGCCGTCGAGGATGTGCACGCCGGGGATGTACCCGGCCACGATGGAGTCGGCCTTCAGGAGCAGCTGCTTGCCCTCGGGCACGCCTCCGTGCGCGTGCGCGGTCAGGGTGTCGGTCATCGCTTCTCCTCCTCGGCCTCGAGGCGGGCCAGGATCTCAGGGTCGAGCAGGGAGTCGTCGCCGAGGTCGGTGTCGTGGTGGGCACCGAGGTACGCGTCGACGACGGCCTGGTCCTGCATCACCGTCCTGGGCGGCCCTTCGGCCACGATCCGGCCCTCCGCCATCACGACCACCCAGTCGGAGATGTGCCGCACGGCGTGCATGTCGTGCTCGACGAACAGCACGGTCATGCCCTCGTCGCGCAGGGCCTGCACGTGCCCCAGCAGGGACTGCACCAGGGCGGGGTTCACGCCCGCCATGGGCTCGTCCAGCATGATCATCGTCGGGTCGGTCATGAGGGCTCGCGCCATCTCGAGCAGCTTGCGCTGCCCGCCCGACAGGGAGCCGGCGAAGTCGTCCGCCTTCGTGTCGAGCTTGAACCGGGCGAGGATCTCCATCGCCTTCTCGGTGGCGGCCTTCTCGTGCGCCCGCCAGGTGAACGGCAGCCACGACAGCCAGAACCGCTCGCCCGGGTTCTTGGGGGCGGCGAGCAGCATGTTCTGCAGCACGGTGAGCCGCGACAGGGCCTTGGTGAGCTGGAAGGTGCGCACCATGCCCAGCTGCGCGACGCGGGCGCCGCTCTTGCCGGCGATCGAGTTCCCCTCGAAGCTCCACCGTCCGCTCTGCGGCGTGTCGAAGCCGGTGAGCAGGTTGAAGAACGTGGTCTTGCCGGCGCCGTTGGGGCCGATGAGGGCGGTGATGGCGCCGCGCTGCACCTCGAGGTGGGCGACGTCCACCGCCGTCATGCCGCCGAAGCGGCGCACGACCTCGTCGGCGACGAGGATCGCGTCCGGCTTGGGCGCCCCGACGACGGCCTCGACGTGCGCGAGGTCGTCGCGGGCCTCCGCCGCGACGGCGGAGGTGGGGGCGACGGCGGCCGCTGCGGCGGCGTCGACGACGGACTGGGGCTGCGGGTCACCGGCGGTCTGGCCGGCGGAGGTCTCTTCGGACATGTCAGCGGACATCGAAGGCCAGCTCCTTCTTGTTCCCGAGGATTCCCTGCGGCCTGAAGATCACGAGGAGCATGAGGGTGATCCCTACCAGCATGCCGCCGATCTGCTCCACGTTGGTGGTGCTGATGATGTCGCCCACGCCGGTGTTCTCGGACAGGGCGCGCATCCCGGTGCGCATGAACATGTAGGCGCCGAAGAAGATCATCGCGCCGAGCACCGGCCCGAAGACGGTGGCGGCACCGCCGAGCAGCAGCACGGTCCACACGAAGAACGTCATGGTGCGGCCCATCGCGTCGGGCGCGATGGTGATCGGCAGGACGTACAGCACGCCGCCGAGCGCCCCGAGCATGCCGCCCAGCACCAGCGACTGCAGCTTGTACGAGTACACGTTCTTGCCGAGGGCGCGCACGGCGTCCTCGTCCTCGCGGATGCCCTTGAGGACACGGCCCCACGGGCTGCGGGTGACGAGCCAGACGAACAGCAGGGCCAGGGCGACGACGCCCCACGCGAAGATGCGGGTCCACCAGGAGTCGGACCCGGTGTTGATGTACTCGAGCGGCCCGATGGAGGTGCGGCCGTCGGGCAGGGGGGACAGGTCCTGGAACGTGCCCTTGTAGTTGCGGCCCTGCAGGCCGGAGGCGCCGCCGGTCCACTCCTGCAGCCACGTGGACCGCCCGATCCAGCGGATGATCTCGGCGGCGGAGATGGTGACGATCGCGAGGTAGTCACCGCGCAGCTGCAGCGTCGGGATGCCCAGCACGAGGGCGAACAGCAGGCCGGCGGCCAGGGCCACGACCAGCGCGAGGAAGAACGGGGCGCCGGCGATGGTCGCGATGCCGAAGCCGTACGCGCCGAGCAGCATGAAGCCGGCCTGGCCCATGTTGAGCAGCCCGGTGTACCCGAAGTGCAGGTTGAGGCCGATCGCCGCGATGGCGTACGCCGCCGTCGTGGGGGCGATGAGCTCGGCGAGCGACTGGGTGAGGATTCTGAGGAACTCGTCCATGGTCGGTCTCCCTTCAGCCGATCCGCTCGCGGCGGCCGAGGATGCCCTGCGGCCTGATCAGGAGCACGAGGATGAGGATCACGAGCGCCGACGCGTAGCGCAGGTCGCTCTGGATCACGAGGTTGGACAGCTCGACGACGAGGCCGATGAGCAGCGACCCCACGAGGGCGCCGAACGCGGTGCCGAGGCCGCCGAGGGTCACGGCGGCGAACATCAGCAGCAGCAGCTGCACGCCGACCTGCCAGTTGAACGACCCGTACGAGATGCCCCACATGAGTCCGGCGAGCGCCGCGAAGGCGGTGGCGAGGACCCACACGATGCGGACCACCTTGTCGGGGTCGATGCCGGTGGCGGAGGCGAGCGCCGGGTTGTCCGACACGGCTCGGGTGGCCCGGCCGAGGCGGGTGCGCGTGAGGAACAGCGCGAACCCGACCAGGCACACCAGCGCGACCACCATCGAGATCCACGAGGTGGTGCTGAGCGTGATCCCCAGGAGGGTCAGCGGCTTGGGGTTGCTCGACAGGATGCGCAGCGAGCCACCGCCGATGAGCAGCTGGATCACGTACTGCAACGTGATCGACAGGCCGATCGAGACGATCATCAGCTGCATCACGGGGGTGCCGCGGCGCCGCAGCGGCCGCCAGATGGCGGCGTCCTGCGCGAGGCCGGTGAGGGCGCAGATGGCGATGGTCAGCGCGCCGCCGAGCCAGATCGACATCCCCCACTGGTTGATGGCGATGAAGCCGAGCGCCGCGCCCAGGGCGAACTGCTCGCCGTGCGCGAAGTTCGACAGGCCCGTGGTGCCGAAGATGAGGTTCAGCCCGATGGACGCGAGGGCGAGCAGCAGGCCGAACCGGATGCCGGAGCCGAACTGCTGCCAGACCTGGCCCCAGGTCAGCGCGCGCTGCGAGGCGTCGCCCTCAGGGGCGGTGCTCACGCTGTCGCCCTCGGTGGTCGTCCCGTCGTCGCCGGGCGCGCCCGTCGTGGAGTCGGCCGAGGGGCTGGCCTCGCCCTGCGGCTCGCCGCCGAGGAGGAACGCCGCGCGGCCGGTCCCGCCCGTCTGGGCGACGACCTCCGTCGTCGTCTCCGCGGGGGGAGCCTGGCCGGCGGGCAGCGAGTCCGGGTCGAGGGTGACGGTGTACCTGCCGACCTCGGTCACCGGCACGGAGATGCGTTCCGTGGTGGTGGTGATCGTCTCGTCGAACCCGCCGGGTCCGGTGATCGTCAGCGTGGCGTCCGCGACCGGTTCGCCCGCCTCGTCGACCACCCGGACGGCGATGCACGCCGTGGTGTCGTCGGGCTGGCAGTCGGTTGCGATCTCGGCGGCGGTGCTGATGCTGCCGGCGGCGCGGCTGGTGTGCGCCGCGGTGTCCGCGCCGGGGCTCGCCTGTGCGGGTGGCAGGGCGAGCACCACAGGTGCGAGGGCGATCGCGAGCGCTGCCACGGTGCGGCGCAGCACGATCCCCCTGGTCGGTCGGTCCGTCGTCATCGGCCGGGTCCTCCGTAGGTCGGTGTCGTTCCCCGGGCGAGCCCGGGGTACCACCCGCTCGCCCCGTCGATGCACGGACACTAAAGGCCCCATGTATCCGCGGGGTTTCGCGAGCGTGCCGTGAGTGTAGCCACGAAAATGTGACCCACCTGACAGATCTAGGTCACAGTCGTGCATCACGCGCGGATCCGGGCCCGCGCCCGGCGGCACCTAGGCTGGCCGGGTGCCCGACGACCTGACGCCTGCCGCCGACCCGACCACCACCGCGGGGGACGCCGCCCCGGACGCCACTCCGGACGCCGCCTCGACGGCATCGGTCGGCGCCCCTGCTGACGCACCGGCCCAGGCGCCTGTCGCGGAGCGGCGCCCGACCGTCCGCTCGCACCACGGCGACGACGTCGTCGACGACTACGAGTGGTTGCGCGACAAGGAGTCGCCCGAGGTCCTGGCGCACCTGGCGGCGGAGAACGCGTGGACCCAGGCGCAGCTGGCGCACCTCGCGCCGCTGCGGCAGGACGTGTTCGGCGAGATCAAGGCCCGCACCCAGGAGGCCGACCTGTCCGTCCCCGTGCGGATGGGTGCCTTCTGGTACTACACGCGCACCGAGGAGGGGCGGCAGTACGCGATCCACGCCCGCGTCCCGGCGGCCGGCGAGTGGGCGCCGCCGAGCATCGAGCCCGGCACGGTGCCGGCGGGCGAGCAGGTGCTGCTCGACCAGAACGCCGCCGCCGCGGGTCACGACTTCTTCTCGTTGGGCTCGTTCGACGTGTCCGAGGACGGCGCCCGGCTCGTGTACGCCGTCGACACGACGGGCGACGAGCGGTTCGTGCTGCGCGTGCGGGACCTCGCGACGGGCGAGGACCTGCCCGACGTCGTCGAGGACACCTTCCCCGGCGCGGTCCTGACCCCCGACGGCCGGTACGTCTTCTACCCGACGGTCGACGACGCCTGGCGGCCGTACCGCGTGTGGCGGCACGAGGTGGGGACCCCGGCGGCCGACGACGTCCTCGTGCTCGAGGAGCCCGACGAGCGGTTCTGGGTGGGCGTGGGGCTCACCCGGTCGCGCCGGTACCTCGTCGTCGAGCTGGGCTCGAAGACGACCAGCGAGGCCCACGTGCTCGAGGCGGACGACCCGACCGGCGAGCTGCGCGTCGTCTGGGCGCGTCGCGACGGCGTCGAGTACACGGTCGAGCACGCCGTCCTGCCCGGCGGCGACGGCGAGGGCGAGGGCGGTCGGGACGCGCTGCTCGTGCTGCACAACGACGGCGCGGAGAACTTCGAGCTGGTGACCACGGACGTCCCGGCGCGGGGTGCCGCCACGCCCCTGGACCCCGCGGCCGCGCGCGTCGTCGTGCCGCACGACCCCGCCGTGCGGCTCGACGGCGTGGACGCGTTCGCCGGCCACGTGGTGCTGAGCCTGCGGCGGGAGGCGCTGCCGCGGGTCGCCGTCGTCGACCTTGCCGACACCTTTGCCGACTCCCTTGCCGACACCTTTGCCGACACCGCCCGCACGACGGCGGACCAGCCGTGGGCGGCGCACGAGATCGACGTCGACGAGCCGCTGTTCTCCGTCGCCCTGGACACCAACCCGACGTGGGAGCAGCCGCTGCTGCGGGTGCAGCACACGTCGTTCGTCACGCCGGCCACGGTGGTGGACGTCGACCTCGCCACGGGTGAGCGGCACGTGCGCAAGCAGCAGCCGGTGCTGGGCGGCTACGACCCGGCGGACTACGTGCAGCGCCGCGAGTGGGCCACCGCCGAGGACGGCACCCACGTGCCGATCAGCCTCGTGTGGCGGCGGGACGCCGTGACGCTCGACGGCTCGGGCACCCGGGCGGAGCCTGCCCCGCTGCTCCTCTACGGGTACGGCGCCTACGAGTCGAGCATCGACCCCTACTTCTCCGTGCCGCGCCTCAGCCTGCTGGACCGCGGCGTCGTGTTCGCCGTCGCGCACGTGCGTGGCGGCGGCGAGCTGGGACGGCACTGGTACGACGACGGCAAGCTGGCGCACAAGACGCACACGTTCACCGACTTCGTCGCGTGCGGACGCCACCTCGTCGAGACCGGGTGGACCGCGCCGGAGCGGATGGTCGCCGACGGCGCGAGCGCGGGCGGCCTCACCGTCGGCGCGGCGCTCAACCTGGCTCCCGGGCTGTTCGCCGGCGTGCTCGCCGGGGTGCCGTTCGTCGATGCCCTGACGTCGATGCTCGACCCGTCGCTGCCGCTCACGGTCGTCGAGTGGGACGAGTGGGGCGACCCCCTGCACGACGCCGAGGTCTACGCCCGCATGAAGGCGTACAGCCCGTACGAGAACGTGCCCGACGACGCCAGCGCCTACCCCCGGGTGCTCGCCACCACCTCGCTGCACGACACGCGCGTGCTGTACGTGGAACCGGCGAAGTGGGTGGCGCGGCTGCGCGCCGCCGGTGCCCCCGCGCTGCTGAAGATCGAGATGTCCGCCGGGCACGGCGGCGTGTCCGGCCGGTACGCCCGCTGGGAGGAGATCGCGTTCGAGCACGCGTGGACGCTCGACGTGCTGGGCGCCGCCCGGGGGTGAGATCGGGCGTGTCGGATCTCATAGGCGCCCGCTGGAACGGCGGGCTGGCCCGGGACGTCGTAACGTCGCGGGGCCGGGGTCGTGTGGCCCCGGCCTAGTCGTCGAGAGCCGGCTCCGTGCGGCACGCACGACCGGTCGTCTGGAGCTCGTGTGTCAGGGAACGCCACCACCAGGTTCGCCAACGTCTCGTTGCTGGCCGTGACCAGCCGCCTGCCGTCCGGCGTCCGGACGTCCGCGGCGGTGCAGGAGCGGCTCGCCCCGGCGCTGCGCCGGTTGCGGCTGCCCGGCACGCTGCTGCAACGGGTGGCCGGAGTGCGCGAGCGGCGAGCCTGGACCGCGGGCGAGGACGTGGACGACGCGACCGTCGCCGCGGGGCAGGAGGCGCTGCGCGTCGCGGGGGTCGAGCCCGCCGACGTCGGCCTGCTGATCAACACCTCCGTGACGCGTCGCCACCTCGAGCCCTCCGTCGCGGTCCGGCTGCACCACGGCCTGGGGCTGCCGTCGTCCGCCGTGAACTTCGACGTCGCGAACGCCTGCCTCGGCTTCATCAACGGCATGAGCCTCGCCGCCGGGATGATCGACTCCGGTCAGGTCCGCTACGCCGTCGTCGTCGACGGCGAGGACGCCGACGTCATCCACGACCGCACCATCGAGCGGCTCCTGCGCGCCGACCGCACCCGCGACGACTTCATGCAGGAGTTCGCGTCGCTCACCCTCGGCTCCGGCTCCGCCGCCGCCGTGCTCGGACGCGCGGACGAGCACCCGCAGGGCCACCGCGTGCTCGGTGGCGTGACACGCGCCGCGACGAAGTTCCACGACCTGTGCGTCGGCAGCACCGAGGGCATGTTCACCGACGCGAAGGCGCTGCTCGAGGGCGGCCTCGAGCTCGTCGTCGACGCGTGGAAGGACGCCGTCGCCGACTGGGACTGGGCACGCATGGACCGGTACGTCACGCACCAGGTGTCGCGCGTGCACACGAACGCGATCGTCGAGGCCGTCGGCCTGGACCGCTCCAAGGTGCCGACGACCTACGAGCGCCTGGGCAACGTCGGGCCCGCGTCGGTGCCGATCACCCTGGTGGAGCAGCAGGACACCCTGGACGCCGGGGACCGGGTGCTGCTCATGGGCGTCGGCTCGGGCATCAACACCGCCATGCTGGAGCTCGCCTGGTGACGGGCACGACCCCCACCCCGACCGCACCCCGTCCCGCCGACACCGTCCCCCCGGGCCTGCCCGGGCTCGACCCGCGCCACAGCCACGTGCTGACCGACGCGCGCGGCGGGTCGTGGCACTACCTCGACAACGGCCCCGAGCTCGCGGCCCGCCTCGGCCCGGGCGTCGAGCCCGTCGGCACCGTGCTCGCGGTGCACGGCAACCCCACCTGGTCCTACCTGTGGCGCCGGCTCGTCACCGACGCCGTGGACGCGGCGGTCGCCGGTGCGCCGGCCTGGCGCGTCGTCGCCGTCGACCAGCTCGAGATGGGCCTCTCCGGCCGCACGGGCGAGCACCGGACGCTCGCCCGTCGCGTCGCCGACCTCGGCGCGTTCACCGACGCCCTCGGCCTGACCGGGCCCGTCGTGACCCTCGGCCACGACTGGGGCGGCGTCGTGTCGCTCGGCTGGGCCGTGGACCACCCCGACCAGCTCGCCGGCGTCGCGCTGCTCAACACCGCCGTGCACCAGCCCGACGACGCGCCCGTCCCCGCGCCGCTGCGGCTCGCCCTCGCCGGCCCCGTGCACCGGCTCGGCACGCGCACCACGCGCGCCTTCCTCGAGACCACGCTCGCGCTGGCGCGCCCGCGACTGGCCCACGACGTCGCGCAGGCCTACCGCCTGCCGTACCTCACCGCCGCCGAGCGTGACGGCATCGAGGGCTTCGTCGCCGACATCCCCGTCGACGACGCGCACCCCAGCGCGGCCGAGCTGCACCGCGTCGCCGCGGGCGTCGCCCGGCTCTCCGTGCCCGCCGTCCTGCTGTGGGGCCCGCACGACCCGATCTTCTCCGACCGCTACCTCGACGACCTCGTCCACCGGCTGCCGCACGCGCACGTGCACCGGTTCGGGGACGCCGGGCACCTGATCGCGGAGGACGCGGACTGGACGCCTGCTGTGCTCCGGTTCCTGGCTGGGGTGCTGTCGGCGGAGGGGTCGGGAACCTCGTCCGAGTCCTCGCCGTCGTTCGTGCCGCTGTGGGCCAGGCTGGACGCGCGGGCGGACGACGACGGCCCGGCCGTGCTGGACATGTCCGACGACGGCGCCGACGGGCAGCCGTTCGTCGCGAGCTGGCGGGCTCTGGACCGCCAGGTGCGACGCGTCGCGTCGGGGCTGCACGGCATCGGCGTGCGCCGGGGCGACCGGGTGTCGCTGCTGGTCGAGCCCGGCCCGACGCTGACCGCGCTGGTGTACGCGTGCCTGCGGATCGGCGCCGTCGTCGTGGTGGCCGACGCCGGCCTGGGCGTGCGCGGGCTGACGCGCGCGCAGCGGGGAGCGTGGCCGCGGTTCGTCGTCGCGCAGCGGAAGGGGCTCGCCGCCGCGCGGGCGCTGGGCTGGCCCGGGGTGCGCATCTCCGCCGACCCCCTGGCCCCGCCGGTGCGGCGGGCGCTCGGCGTCGCGCACGAGCTCGTCGACGTCGCCCGGGCAGGCGACGGCCAGCCGCTGCCGCCCGAGCCCGGCCCGCACGACGAGGCCGCCGTCCTGTTCACGTCGGGCTCGACGGGCCCGGCCAAGGGCGTCGTCTACCGGCACGCCGAGCTGTCCGCCCTCCGCGACGCGATCGCCGCCCACTTCGACGTCGGGCCCGACACAGGCCTGGTCACCGGGTTCGCGCCGTTCGCGCTGCTCGGGCCAGCCCTCGGCACCCGGTCCGTCACGCCCGTGATGGACGTGTCGGCGCCCCGGACGCTCACCGCGCGAGCCGTGGCCGACGCCGTACGGGCCTCCGACGCCCGGATCGTCTTCCTGTCCCCGGCGGCGATCCTCAACGTCGTCGCCACGGCCGACGCGCTGGACGACGCCGACCGCGCCGCCCTCGCGCGGGTGCGCACGTTCCTCTCGACCGGCGCACCCATCTCCGCCGAGCTGCTCGGCTCGGCGCAGGCGCTCATGCCCGCGGCGACCGCCCACACCCCGTACGGGATGACGGAGTGCCTGCTCGTCACCGAAGTCACCCTCGACGGCATCCGGGACGCCGCCACGGCGCCCGACGACGGCGTCTGCGTCGGCACCCCCGTGGGTGGTGGCGAGGTGCTCGTCAGCGCGCTCGACGACGACGGCGCCGCCACCGGCGAGCCGTCCTCCGCCCCCGGCGTGCTCGGGGAGGTGCTGGTGCGCGCCCCCCACCTCAAGGAGCGCTACGACCGCCTCTGGCTCACCGACCTGGCCGCCGAGCGCGACACCCCGCCGGGACGCTGGCACCGCACGGGCGACGTCGGGCACCTGGACGACCAGGGGCGCCTGTGGATCGAGGGCCGCCTCGCGCACGTGCTCCGCACCGCCGGCGGCCCGCTGGCCCCCGTAGGCCCGGAGCAGCACGTGGAGCGGGTGGCGCAGGTGCGCCGCGCGGCCGTCGTCGGCGTCGGGCCCGCGGGAGTGCAGCAGCCGGTCGCCGTCGTCGAGACGGTGGACCGGGCGCGCCGCCCCGCTCTCGCCCCCGAGGCGCTCGCGGCCGCGGTCCGCGCCGCGTCGCCGGTCCCGCTCGCGGCCGTCCTCGTGGTGCCGCGCATGCCGACCGACGTGCGGCACAACTCCAAGGTCGACCGGGCCCGCCTCGCGCGGTGGGCGGACGGCGTGCTCACCGGCGGACGGATGGGGGCGCCGTGACCAGGCCGACGGTCCTCGTGACCGGCGCGTCCGGGCTGCTCGGGGGCGCGGTGGCCCGCGCGCTCGTGGCCCGCGGCGACGACGTCCGCACGCTGCAGCGGCGGCCGTCCGGCGTCCCGGGCGCGCACGACGTCGCGGGGTCCGTGACGGACGCGGACGTCGTCGCGCGCGCCGTCGAGGGCGTCGACGCCGTCGTGCACCTCGCGGCGAAGGTGTCCCTCGCCGGGTCCCCGGCGGAGTTCCACGACGTGAACGTCGGCGGGACGCGCGCCCTGCTCGACGCGGCCGGGCACGCCGGCGTCGGACGGTTCGTCCAGGTGTCGTCCCCGTCCGTCGCCCACCTGGGGACGTCGCTCGTCGGCGTCCCGGCGACCCCCGCCGACCCGGACCGTGCCCGGGGCGAGTACGCGCGCACGAAGGCGGCCGCCGAGGTGCTGGCCCTGGGCCGGGACGGTGCTGGCGGCGCTTCCGGGACCCGCGTCGTCGCCGTGCGTCCGCACCTCGTGTGGGGGCCGGGGGACACCCAGCTCGTCGAGCGCGTCGTGGACCGTGCCGCACGGGGCCGGCTGCCGCTGCTGGGTCACGGCGCCGCGCTCATCGACACCCTGTACGTGGACAACGCCGCCGACGGCATCCTCGCCGCCCTCGACCGGCTGGCCGACGCCCCGGACCTCGTGGGCGGCCGCGCGTACGTGCTGACCAACGGCGAGCCCCGCACCGTGGCGGACCTGCTGACCGGTATCTGCCGCGCCGCCGGCGTGACGCCGCCGGTCTGGCACGTGCCCGCGGGGCTGGCGCGCGCCGTGGGCGGGCTCGTCGAGACCCTGTGGCGGGTCCGTCCCGGCGTGGACGAGCCGCCGATGACGCGTTTCCTGGCCGAGCAGCTGTCCACCGCGCACTGGTTCGACCAGCGGGCCACGCGCCACGACCTGCGCTGGGTGCCCGCCGTGAGCGTCGACGAGGGCCTGCGGCGGCTGGCGGCGCACTACGAGGGCACGCGCGACGGCGACACGCCGTCGCCAGGTGAACAGCAGGTGAACAGTCCCATAACAGTTCACCGAGCGGACCCCTGACGGTCGATCTCCCCAGGTTCACCCTCCACGATGGGTGCCGTGACCGAGACGCTTCTGCTCGCGCTCGTCGTCGTGACGGCCCTCGCGTTCGACTTCACGAACGGGTTCCACGACACGGGCAACGCGATGGCTACCTCCATCGCCACCCGAGCCCTCAAGCCCCGGACCGCCGTCGCGCTGTCCGCCGTCCTCAACCTCGTCGGCGCCTTCCTCTCCCTCGCCGTCGCCGCCACGATCGCCAAGGGCATCGTCGACGCCGGGGTGATCACGCTCCCCGTGGTCCTCGCCGGGCTCGTCGGCGGGATCGTGTGGAACCTCATCACCTGGCTGTTCGGCATCCCCTCCAGCTCCTCGCACGCCCTCGTGGGCGGCATGGTGGGCGCCGTGCTCGCCGCCGTCGGCACGTCGGGCGTGCTGTGGGCCGGCGTCGTGGCCAAGGTGCTGGTGCCCGCCCTCATCGCCCCCGTCGTCGCGATCGCGGTGGCCGGCCTCGGCACGTGGCTCGTGGCCCGGCTGACGCGCGGCGTGCCCCAGGACGTGACGAGCCGCGGCTTCCGCTGGGGCCAGATCGGCTCCGCGTCGCTCGTCTCGCTGGCGCACGGCACCAACGACGCGCAGAAGTCGATGGGCATCATCCTGCTCGCGCTCATCGCGGGCGGCGCCGTGCCGGCCGACTCGAACGTGCCGTTCTGGGTCATCCTCAGCTGCGCGCTCGCCATGGCGCTCGGGACCTACCTGGGCGGCTGGCGCGTCATCCGCACGCTCGGCAAGGGCCTGGTCGAGATCGACACCCGCCAGGGCATGGCCGCGGAGACGTCCTCCGCCGCCGTCATCCTGCTGTCCAGCCACTTCGGCTTCTCCCTCTCCACGACGCACGTCGCCACCGGTTCCGTGCTCGGCTCCGGCGTCGGGATGCCGGGCGCCAAGGTGCGCTGGAGCGTCGCGGGACGCATGTTCGTGGCCTGGATGGTCACCCTCCCGGCGGCCGGCCTCGTCGGCGCGCTGTGCCACTGGCTCGAGTCGGCGATCGGCGGCGCGGCCGGCACGATCGCCGTCTTCGCGCTCCTCGTCGTCGTGTCCACCGCCATCTGGCTGGTCTCGCGGCGCAAGCCGGTGGACCACACCAACGTCAACGAGGCCTGGGACGAGGAGAAGGGCGCCTCGATCGAGGCCGTCGCCGCCACCACGGGTGCGGCCGGTGGCGAGCGCGTCGGCCCGGTCCCGGCCGTCGCCACCGCGTCGTCCGTCGGACCTGCGGTCAGCGCCGTGGGCACCGTGTCGAACCAGAAGGTGGGAGCATGACCGACTTCATCGAGTGGGGCGCCCTCGGCCAGGTGCTCGTCGCCGGGCTGATCGTCGGCGCCGGCATCCCCGCCCTCTTCGCGCTGGGGCTGCGCCTGCTGGCGGGCACGACCACCGAGCCGTCCGCCCCGTCCGCCGGGGCGTCGTCCGACGCGGACCGCTCCGCGCCGCGGGCCATCGCCATCCCTCGCCCCACGCCGGCGCGCCTCGCGGGCGCCATCGCGTGCCTGGGCGTCGTCGTCGGCGCCATCGCCTTCGGCCTGGTCTTCCTCGTCTCCGGCGGTCACTGACCGGTCGTCCTCGTGGACCCGGGAGCATCCCGGGGTCCGGTTCGACGCCCGCCGGTCGCCGATCGCGTCCTCGCGGTCGGCGTCCGGCCGCGCGCGACCCTCTCGGCGCCTGCGTCGCGCCCCCTCCGTGCAGATATTGCACGACGGTCCTCACGGCCGCCGACATCGGGTTTGATCGGGCGTGCGCCCTCGTTCGCGGGAGCGCTGCACCACCTCGGTGGTGCCACGTCGCCGCGGAGGCCTGCGCGGTCGGGTGCTCCCCCCGCCCCGACCCCAGGCCTCCGCGGTCGCTCGTCGGCGGAGGACCGGGCTGGAGGTGTCGATGGCCAGCGAGGGAGCGCCATGGGTGGCTCCACCCGTGTGCACGACGTGGGACCTCCGCCGGAGCGACCCGTGGTTTCCCGTCGACGAGCTGCGCCCGGGGGCCGCGGAACAGGGCAAGCTGCTGTGCGGGCTGTGCCCCGTGCTCACGCGGTGCTTCCGAGAGGTGATGGCCCTGGAGCGGGGTCTTCGTGCGCGCCACCGGTTCGGGGTGTGGGCCGGGCTGGACCCCGAGGAGCGTGCGCGCCTGGACGAGTCGGCCGGACACAGGACCTCGCCTCCGGCCCGTGCACGCCGGTCGGCTCAGGACTGCGCGTGACGGGCGAGCTCCTCATCGCCGTCGGCGCCGCGGGCGTCGTCGTGACGTACAGCGGCACCGGGTGGCCGCGGGGCATCCGCGTCCTTACGGTGCTGGTCGCGGTGCTGGCAGCTCTCCTGCTCGCAGGCAGCGCGCACCACGGTGCCGGATCGTGGGGGACCGGGTGGGGCACTGGCTCCTGGGAGACCTGCTCGTGGCTCCCGCTGGCCCTGTACGTGTCGCTGGTGCTCGTCGGGGTGCCGCTGGTGCGCGTCGTCGGGCGGCGTGCCGGCACCCGCGCCCGCCGACGGCACTGACGTATCGGCGGGCGGGGCGGGCGCCGTCGCTCAGGTCACGCCCTGGATCCCGGGGCAGGCCGCCCGCGGATCGTCCGTTCCCGCGGCGATGGACCGGAAGGCCGCAGCGGCCTCCGGGTCGCTGCACCCGCCGGGCGAGTAGCCGCGCAACGCCAGGAACCCGGCCGCGGCGACGGCCTGCACGCCCGTCGCCGTGGCCTTGTCGGCCAGGCGGGCGAGCTGGGTGAGCCCGGCGGTCGCGTCGAGGAGGCGCCCGTACAGGGCACCCGGTGTCCCCGCCCCGCTGAGCACCAGCTCGAACGCCTGCACGCCACGCATCACGCCCTGGTGGTAGGCGTGACCCTCGTGGTCGTGGGTCTCCCGCATCCGTGTCACGTAGGACGCCAGGCTGGCCCGCAGTCCCTGGACCGCTTCGTCGGCCACCGGCAGCTGATCGATCGACATCATGTGCACCTCCGTGCCCAACCTCGCGCACCCACGGCCGTTCTGGCGGCTCGTTGCAGGATCTGCACGGAGGTGGCGAACTGCTCCGGGTCTGCATCGTGCGTGCTGAATTGATCCTCAAAGCCCGTCTTTGAGGATCAATTCAGCACGGACGTTGCCACCGGCGGGGGTCAGCCGGTGAGTCCGGCCTTCGCCGCGAGCACGCGCCGCGCAGCCGCGTCGACCTTCTTCGCGAAGGCCGGGTCCGTGCGGGCCTTCGCCACGAGGGCGTCCGCCATCGCCGGGGCGACGGAGGGGTCCGCGGAGGCCAGCACCAGGTCCACGCCGGCGTCGACGGCGTCGACCGCGCGCCTGCCGGGCGACCAGCCCTGCACCTGGGCGGCGGCCGACAGGTCGTCCGTCATGACGACGCCGTCGAACCCGAGGTCCCCGCGCAGGAGGCCGTCGACGACGACGGGCGAGAAGGCAGCCGGGGCGTCGGGGTCGATCCGGTCGTACACGGCGGTCGACATCATCACGTACCGCGCGCCCGCGTCGATGCCGCGCGCGAAGACCCGCACGGAGTCGGAGTCGCGGGTGGTGACGTCGTCGGTCACGTGCGTCGTGGTGTCGGTGTTCGTCGTGACCCGGCCGAGGCCCGGGAAGTGCTTGATCACCGGCTCTACCCCGGCGGCGCGCTGCCCGGCGCTGAACGCGTTCGCCGAGCTCACCACGGTCTGCGGGGTGAAGCCGTAGTTGCGCTGGAACGCGCCGACCGGCGGGTTGTCCGCGGCGTCCGCCTCGTCGACCAGGTCCATCACGGGGGCGAGGTTGAGGTTGACGCCCGCGGCGGCGAGCTCGTCGCCCCACCCCCGCGCGCGCCGGCGCAGGGTGGCCGGGCTCCACGTGGCCTGCTCCGTGGCCTCCGGGATGTCGGAGAATCCGGGCCCCCGCAGCACCTGGACCTTCCCGCCCTCCTGGTCGGTCGCCACGAGGAGCGGCGTGCCGTGCGTCGAGCGCCGGGACACCAGGGCCGTGTACTCGTCCACCAGCTCGCGGGTCGCGGCCACGCCCGCCGTGCTGCGGCCGTGCAGGAAGAGGTTGCCCACGTGCTTGTCGCGGATCGCCTCGGCGCTCACGGCGGCGGGGTCGCTCACCGACACCCCGACCATGACCAGCTGGCCCGCCTTCTGCTCCCACGTCCAGCCGGCGAGCGGGTCGTCGGCCGGCTCGGACGGACCGGTGCTGGACGGGGCCGGGCTCGGCGTCGTCGTCCCGGTCGTCGTCCCGGTGGGTGCCGGGGAGGAGGTCGGGGACGGCGTCTGCTCCGGGGACGCCGGGGCGCTCGTGCCGGACGGCGCGGACGACGTCGCCGGGGCCGACGTCGGCTCGCTCCCCGGCCCGGAGCAGGACGCGAGGACGGCGACGGCGGCGAGCAGCGCGGCGACGCGCGCCGCCCGCCGACGGACGATCACGCGCGTCGGGCAGGGGCACCGTCGCGGTGGGCGAGGGTGGCGAGCGCGTCCTGCCAGTGGGCCTGCGAGCCGCTCGCGTGCTGGGCCGTGTCGATGTTCTCCTGCCGCACGGAGACGACCGTACCCGTTTCGTCCGCTTCGAGCACGATGCGGATCTCGTGATAGTTGTCGGGCACGTCCTCGAGCTCGGACAGGGGCGAGAAGTGCGTGAAGTGCAGCAGCCGGGGACGGTCGACCGCGATCACCACGCCCTTGTCGGCGAACTGGCGGCCGAAGAAGTGGCCCTCGAACGTGACGGGGCTGCCCGGCTGGAAGTCCGTCTCGATGTTCGCGCCCAGCATCCACCGCGCGCCGGGATGCATGAGCTCCGCCCACACCCGCTCGGGCGGCTGGGTCACGTGGATCGACGCCTCCGCGACGTGGGGGTAGCGATGGGGGGACGCGCCGCTGGGGCTGGTCATGGGGTTTCCTTCCGCCGGCTCCGGTTCGCCTCGACCCTATGTCCGCCTCGGCCTGCTGTCTGCCTCGTTCTCGCCTCCGCCTCCGCCGGGCGCGTCGCGCCGCAGCCGCCGCACCAGGTCGAGCACGTCGTCGACGGACTGCGCGGGGTCGGTGACGGGGGCCTGCACGTGCCGCACGAGGCCCGCCGGGTCCACCAGGAGCGTGACCCGCTTGAGCCGGTCGGCGCCGCCCGCACGGAAGACCGGCAGGCGCAGCGCCGAGGCCGCGAGGCCGTCCTGGTCCGACGCGAGCAGGTACGGCAGGTCGGCGTGCGCCGCGAACGCCGCCTGCTGCTCGGGGTGCTGGGTGCTCACGCCGAGCACCCGTGCGCCGGCCGCCTCCAGGTCGGCGTGCCGGCGGCCGTAGGTGACGCACTCGAGCGTGCAGCCGCTCGTGCCCGGGACCTCGCCCCAGCGCGGCGGATACCCGTGGGTGCCGGGAGCGTAGGCGCCAGGGAAGAAGAACAGCGCGGTCCACCGTTCCGGGTCCACCAGGCGCACCGTGGAGCCGTCGTGCGCCGTGAGCTGGACGTCGGGCACGCGCGCGCCCTCCAGCGCCCGGGCGCGGGCGAGGTCGCCGTCGCCCAGGGTGCCGTCCAGCGTGCCGTCGCCCAGCACGAACCGCGTGCCCCACTCCTGCAGGGCGAGCAGCACCGGCAGCAGACCCTCGCCGCGCGCCGTGAGCCGGTAGTCGTGGCGGGGCGGGCGCTCGGAGTAGGGCACCTTCTCCAGCACGCCGTGCTCGACGAGCGACCCGAGCCGCTCCGTGAGGGCCCGGCGGGACAGGCCGAGCTCGCGGTCGAAGCCTTCGAAGCGGGTGACGCCGGCGGCGGCCTCGCGGACGATCAACAGGCTCTGCCAGTCGCCGACGACGCCGAGGGACTGGGCGATGCCGCACGAGCTGTCGGCAAGGTCCTCGCGGCGCATGGGGGTCATCCTCTCGCTGGGCCGGGGTGCACGTCCATCCCCGGCCATGCTGTAAGTTCCAATCTGAAACTTACTCCGTTCCGACACCCGTACGACCCCGAGGAGGTGGCCGGTGGCCACGAGTGCACGGCCGTTCTGGACCTACTGGGCCGCGAGCACCACCAGCGGCGTCGGCACCGCCGTCACCGCCGTCGCCCTGCCGCTCACCGCGGTGACCGTGCTCGACGCCGGGCCCGTCGAGACGGGCGTGCTCGCCGCGTCGTCGTACCTCGCCTGGGTGGTGCTCGGCCTGCCCGCCGGAGCGATCGTGCACCGGCTCCCGCTGCGCGCCACGCAGGTGGTGGCCGACCTCGTGCGCGCGGCAGCCGTCCTCGCGCTGCCGCTCGTCTGGTGGCTCGGGGACCTCGCGCTCGTGCACCTCGTCCTGGCGGCGCTCGCGGTCAACGTCGCGGAGGTGTTCTTCTTCACCGCCAACACGACCTTCCTGCCCACGGTGGTGCCTCAGCACGAGCTGACCAGCCGCAACAGCCTCGTCTCCGGCACGCAGGCCGCCACCCAGCTCGGCGGGCCGTCGGTGGCGGGCCTCCTCGTGCAGGCCGTGGGTGCGGTGCCGGCTCTGCTGGTCGACGTCGTCTCCTACGTCGTCTCCGCGCTCCTGCTGCGGCGCCTGCCCGAGCGGCGCGAGCCGCCGCTGGGGGACGGCGAGACGCGGCCCGGGATGGGCGCGATGATCGCCGAGGGCTGGCGGTTCGTCGTGCGCCACCCCGTGATGGCGCCCGCCACCTGGTGGGCGTGCGCGGTGAACCTGGTGTGCGGTGTCCAGGCCGGCCTCTTCGCCCTCTACCTGGTGCGCGACCTCGACGCCCCGCCCGCCCTCGTCGGCGTCCTGCTCGCCGCCGACGGCGTGGGCTCGCTGCTGGCGGCCGCCGCGACACCGTGGCTCGTGCGCCGCTTCGGGTCCGCGCGCGTGCTGCTGCTCGACGGCCTGTTCGGCTTCGCCGGGGCGCTGCTGGTCCCGTTCGGCCACGGGGTGGTCGGGTGGCTGAGCTTCGCCGTCGGCACGCTCGTGTTCGGCGCGTCCGTGGTGCCCGGGAGCGTCGTGACGCGCACCTATCGACAGGTGGCCAGCCCGCCCGCGCTGCTGTCCCGCGTGATGGCGACGGTCCGGTTCGTGTCCTGGAGCATGATCCCGCTCGGGTCCTTGGCTGCCGGCGTGCTGGCGGCGCAGGTGGGCAACCGGGCCGTCCTGCTCGGCTCGGCCTTCGTCATGCTGCTGGGCCCGGTCATCGTGGGCCTCAGCCCCGTGCGGAGGCTGCGGGACCTCGAGGACTACGGCGCGGATCAGCCCAGCGCGTGGGACGCGGCCGCGACGAACGCGTCGACGGTCTCCGGGGAGGTGTCCCAGGCGCACATGAGCCGCACCTCGACCCGGTCGGGCGCCTCGCCATCGGCCCAGTCGTAGAAGCGCGCGACGGCGCGCAGGCGCTCGGCGGCGTCGCGGGGGAGCGTCGCGAACACGGCGTTCGCCTCCGTCGGGCGCGTGACGCGCACGCCGTCCGTGCCGTCTGCGCCGGGCAGCCCCTCGAGGCCCGCGCGCAGGCGCGCCGCCATCGCGTTCGCGTGCGCGGCGTTGCGGTGCCACAGCGGCTCGGCGTCGTCCTCCTCGCCGAGCAGCGCGAGCAGCTGCGCGGAGACGAACCGGGTCTTCGACGCCAGCTGCATCGTCGCCTTGCGCAGGAACGGGACGGCGGCCGCGGCCGCTTCGCGGGCGCGTGCCGACGCCGCGTCCGGCGCGTCGCCGGGCCCGAGGACGAGGACGGCCTCACCCAGCATGCCGCCGTTCTTCGCGGCCCCCAGCGAGACGACGTCCACGCCGGCGTCGGTGGTCAGGTCCCGCAGCGAGCAGCCGAGCGTCGCCGCCGCGTTGGCGAGACGAGAGCCGTCGACGTGCACGGCCATGCCCAGGTCGTGCGCGACGTTGGTCAGGGCCCGCAGGTCGTCGAGGGCGTACACCGTGCCGAGCTCCGTGGACTGGGTCAGCGACAGGACGGCGGGGTGCGCGCGGTGCACGTCGTCGCGCTGCCCGGCCCATCGGACGACGTCGTCGGGCGTGATCCGGCCGTCCACGGACGGGCAGGCGAGCAGCTTGAGGCCGCCCACCCGCTCGGGCGCCCCGTTCTCGTCGGTGTTGACGTGTGCGACGTCCGACACGACGACGCCGCCCCAGCGCGGGGACAGCGCCGTGAGCGACACGACGTTCGCGCCCGTGCCGTTGAGCACCGGGAACGCGAGCGCGCCCCCGCCGAACAGGTCGCGCACCCGGGCGTCGAGGCGGGCCGTCCACGGGTCGTCCCCGTACGCGACGGCGTACCCGTCGTTCGCGGCGGCGACCGCGGCCAGCACGTCGGGGTGCGCGGGCGCGTAGTTGTCGGAGGCGAACGGCGGCAGGGAGGTGCGGTGGTCGGTCACGGCCCCCAGGGTAGGCGGGCCCCCGCCCGCCGGCGTAGCGGTTCCTCGTCGTCCTGGCGCACGACGGCGAGGAACCGCTACGTCAGCGACGTGTCGGGTCCCCGCCGGTGGACTCCCGCCACACGACGCGGTGGATCGGCGCGCCCGAGCCTGGACCGGGCTCGCCGCGCACGGCCGCGACCAGCCGGCGCATCGCGGCGCGGCCGGCCTCCGGGAAGTCGACGTCGACGGTGGTCAGCGACGGCATCATGAGCGCGCTCATCTCGAAGTTGTCCCAGCCCGTGACGACGAGGTCGCGCGGGGCCGACCAGCCGCGCTCCGCCGCGCCGCGCAGCACCCCGGCGGCGAGGAAGTCGTTGGCCGCGACCACCGCGACGGGCGGGGCGTCGTCGGGGAGGTCGGCGACGGCGCGGCGGGCGTCCTCGCCCGACCATGAGCCGCCGAGGACGCCGAGGGAGACCACGCCGGGCGTCGCGGGGTCCGCCGCGGCCCGCGCCACCGAGGCGAGGTAGACGTCCCGCCGGGCGCGGGCCGACGCGTACTGCTCGGGCCCGGCGACGTGCACGAACCGGCGGTACCCCGCGGCGACGAGCGTCGCCACGAGCACCTCGACCGTCCGGGCGTCGGCGAGGTCCCCGAGCGTGCGCATCTGCTCGTCGAACGTCGCCTCCGCCACGACCGGCGTGCCACCGTCCGCCGGCGTGCCCGCCGGGTCGGACAGCACCTCCGGCAGCACGGGCACGAGGGTCAGGATCCCTTCGTACTGGCGGCTCGCGGCGAGCTCGCGCACCCGGTCGGACCGCCCTGCGACGGTGTCGTCGTCGGTGTGCGTCTCCATGACGTAGCCCGCGGCCTCCGCCACCTCTCCGGCCCCGGCGAGGAGCCGGAGCTGGTGGTCGAGCGTGGCACCGGTGACCACGGCCAGCCGGCCCGACCGGCGCGTGCGCATCGAGCGAGCGGCGAGGTTGGGCCGGTAACCGATCGACTCCGCCACCCGCAGGACGTGCTCGCGGGTGGCCGCGGAGATCGTGCCCCGGCCCGTGAGCGCGTAGGAGACGGTCGCCTGCGACACCCCGGCGAGGCGCGCGACGTCGCGACTGGTGGGTGGGGTCGGCACCGCCACAGTATGGCCCTCCGTCCGTGCGCCGCTGGTGTCCCGCTTGACAGGGCCGCAGGCCGCCGCCACGCTGGGTGATCGTTCACATGATACGTATCATGTGGAGTCATCACGTGTCGTTCCACCGGAGGAACCATGCTCACCATCGGGATCGTCGGCACGGGCGGGATCGCTCGCGCCCACGTCGCCGGCTATCGGCGCTTCGACGAGGAGTGCGAGATCGTCGCGCTGTGCGACCCGGCTCCCGGGCGGGCCGAGGCGCTGCGCGCGGAGCTCGGGCTCGACGGCGCCCGCGTCTACACCGACGCCGGCGAGATGCTCGCCACGGAACAGGCGATCGGGCGCCTCGACCTCGTCAGCGTCGCGACGCCGCCGTCCACGCACGCCGCGCTGGCGGTCGCCGCGCTGGAGGCGGGCGTCGACGTGCTCGTCGAGAAGCCGATGGCCCCGTCGCTCGAGGAGTGCGACGCGATGATCGCGGCCGCGGAGGCGAACGGCCGGCTGCTGTCGGTCGTCGCGCAGAACCGCTTCCGCGACGACATCGCCACCCTCAAGGAGGTGCTGGACTCCGGCCTCGCGGGCGACGTCACGCACGCGCAGGTCAGCTCGGCCTGGTGGCGCGGCACCGAGTACTACGACCTGTGGTGGCGCGGCACGTGGGAGAGCGAGGGCGGGGGCTGCACGCTCAACCACGCCATCCACCACCTCGACATGACCCTGTGGATGCTCGGCTCGCCGAAGGCCGTCACGGCGGTCCTCACCAACGCGGCCCACGAGAACGCCGAGGTCGAGGACCTGTCCGTGAGCGTGCTGCAGTACGAGCGGGCGCTGGCCGAGGTGACCGCGTCCGTCGTGAGCCACGGCGAGGAGCAGGCGATCGTGGTGCAGGGGCGCCACGCGCGCGTCTCGCAGCCCTGGAAGGTCGTGGCAGAGGCCGCGAACCCCGCCGGGTTCCCGGACCGGGAGGGCGACACCGAGCGGGTCGGCGCCATCGAGGCCGTCGCCGCCGCCCACCGCCCGCTGGCGCACACCGGCCACGCCGGGCAGATCGGCGACATGCTCGACGCCGTGCGCGAGCGCCGTCGTCCCGCCGTCACGGGCGAGGACGGCCGCCGCGCCGTCGAGCTGGTCACCGCGATCTACGAGGCCGGCGTCGAGCGCCGCACCGTGGACCTGCCGCTGCCTCCGGACGACCCGTACTACCGCACGGGCACCCTCGTGGCGCGAGCGCCGCACTTCTTCTCGAAGACGGCGTCCGTGGGCGAGCTGCCCGGCGCGATCACGGTCGGGGCCAAGGCATGAGCGCGCACCCGACGAGCAGTTCGACGAGCACCGCGAGCGGCGCCGCCTACGCCCCGGACCCCGTTCCCGCGCCCGTCGTGGAGCCGGGCGAGTTCGTCTTCGCCGCCACCAGCCTCGACCACGGCCACGTGTACGGGATGTGCGAGGGCCTGGCCGGGGCGGGCGGCACGCTCCGGTGGGTGTACGACCCGGACCCGGCCAAGGTCGAGGCTATGCGCCGCAAGTTCCCCGACGTCCGGGTGGCCCGCAGCGAGGCCGAGATCCTCGACGACGCCGAGGTGCGCCTCGTCGCCGGTGCGGCGGTCACGTCCGAGCGGGCAGCCCTGGGGCTGCGGGTCATCGAGGCGGGCAAGGACTACTTCACGGACAAGGCGCCGCTGACGACGCTCGACCAGCTGGCGGCCGCCCGCGAGGCCACGGCGCGCACCGGCCAGAAGTACGCCGTGTACTACTCGGAGCGCATCCACGTCGAGGCCGCCGTGCTGGCGGACCAGCTGATCGGCCGGGGTGCGGTCGGGCGCGTGCTGCAGGTCATCGGGCTGGGGCCGCACCGCCTCGGCACGGGCCGCCCCGACTGGTTCTTCGAGAAGGAGAGGTACGGCGGCATCCTGTGCGACATCGGGAGCCACAACTTCGACCAGATGCTGCACTTCGCGGGGGCGAAGGACGCCGAGGTCAGTCATTCCGCCGTCGCGAACTACCACCACCCGGACCACCCGGAGCTCGACGACTTCGGCGAGGCCGGCATCGTGATGGACAACGGCGCCACCGGGTACTGCCGGGTGGACTGGTTCACGCCAGACGGCCTGAGCACCTGGGGTGACGGCCGTACCGTCATCCTCGGGACGGACGGGTACATCGAGCTGCGCAAGTACGTGAACGTCGGCACGGGCGAGGGCGGCGGGCACGTGTTCCTCGTCGACGGCGAGGGCGAGCACCACCTGGTCGCGAACGGGCAGGTCGGGTTCCCCTACTTCGGGCAGCTGATCCTCGACTGCCTCGAACGCACCGAGAACGCGATGACGCAGGAGCACGCGTTCAAGGCCGCCGAGCTCAGCGTCCTCGCCCAGCAGGGCGCCCGGATGCTCACGCCCTGACCCGAGCACGCTGTGGGTACGAAACTGGCGGGAATTCGTGACCGAAATACCCC
>NZ_JBSHCR010000062.1:0-25495 GCF_053615895.1 Isoptericola sp. NPDC055881 | reverse complement strand
ATCGAGTTCTACAACACCCGACGCCGCCACCAAGCCCTCGGCGGCCTCCCACCGACCAGCCGGCTGTAACCAACGTCGTGACCGGGTACACCTAGGCGGCTGAGACCTGGGCGCAGAACTCGACACTCAAAGGCGGGTCGGACGTTGCACCTGCTGGGGCGCACCGCAGGGCGACGGCGGCCAGCTCGGTCTCAACACCTCGAACCACTACTTGCCTGAGAGGCCCTCGAGAACGACAAAGAGGTCCGCCTCAGTCTCGAGATCACCGTCCTGGTCCAGGATCCAGTGGACCTCCTTGACGTCATAGGCGCCGTCGCGCAGCCGGACGACGTCGCCCACTCGAGGCGCACCAGCCATCTCTCGCAGTTCGTTGGACTTGCCCGGTGCGAAAAAGCCAACCTTGATCATGCGTCGAGGCTACCGGGGCAGGGCAGCGCACCCCGGGCGAAATCCACCGATTCTGAGGCGCGCCAGAATCGGGTTCTGAAGGTTTCGAAACCCGGCGCGGGCGAGGCTGCCGGCAGGACTGACGGGAGTTCAGTGAGGCGCAGCTCATGGTGAGATTGCGGTCATGTTCGTCCGCTTCCAGTCGCCACTCCCCGGCAAGCGCGGTGTACACACCGGCGTCTTCGTGCTCACCAACCTCCTCGGGTACGCGGGACGTCTTACGCCCGACGAGCATGCGACGTGGCGGGCAGGGAACGACTGGTACAACGCCGCCTACCCGAACCCGACGGACACTGACCCCACCATCTACGACGTGACTGCAAACCCGCGCGCCGCGGCGTGGTTCAAGGAGTCAGCGACCCACCTCATCGAGCGGGGTTCCGCCCTACTTGGCGATCCTCACGGCGCATGGTGTGGAATGCGTCCGGGTCGAGTCTGACGACCCGGGGCGCGTGATCTACGAGGACGACGTCCAGATCGTCGTCGTGCCCCACGACCCGACCGCGCCGACCTCGTTTCATCCCACGACCTGACGACGCCTGGCGGGCCGGCCGTGCGAGTATTCGGGTGCATCGCGAGAGATAGGGACGATCGTGGACGCGAAGCATGAGCGGTGGGCCGCCGTGGGGACAGGTGCCGTGATCGTCGCTGTGATGGCCGGAACGTGGTTGATGTGCGAGAACGTCCTCGCGTGGCGCGACACCTTCCGCCTTGAGGATCTCGCCTACGCGCGCAACCAGGTTGATGACTTCGAGGCGTACCGGTCCGGTGGTGTCTTCGAGTCCGGGACGGCGTGGGCCGCGCTGGTTATCGTGCTGATCGCCATCATGCTTGCCACCGTGGCCGGTGTACGCGCCGGCAGATGGCGTCTCACGTTCGCAGCCGTCAGTGCTGCCTGCCTCATGGCCATCGTGGCAGCCGGCGCGGCGCTGCCGTTCGGCCCGTTGGTCCTCCTGCTCTCTGCGCTACCTGCCGCGGCCGCCGTGCGTAGCCTGTCCCGGCCGGCGAACGAGCACAGCCTCGCCGATACCGAGACACGCAGCCTGTAGTCGCTGCTTCCGAGCCCGCAACCTCGGCGCCTGGTACGTCCCGCGCCCCCGTTGGTTCAGAACCGACGGCGGTCTCAACCCACCAACGCACCACTGCTGAAGGTAGGGAGGGCGCGGGTCCTGGACGTGTCGGTGTCGACCGTTCGCCGCCACGTCGTTCGAGCGCCCTGTCCTAGCGACCTGCCTCTGTCTCGCCGTCCGATGGTTCGGCAGCCGCGGGCGTCGCGACCTCGGACGGCCGCAGAGCGATGTACTGCACTTGGGTGCTCTTGATCTGGGACTCCGGGAGGATGACGTTCCGGCCTGCGTCACCGACCGGCTTGAACTCCTTGGCGCCGGGGTCCCTGCGCATGAGGTCTTCGCCCAGCAGCAGCGCCCGGTGGTCGTCGTCAGGGTCAGTATCGAAGTGCTGCAGCGTTCCCTTCCCGACGGTCCCGTCCAGGAGCTCGACGATGAGCCAGGGCTGCTCGGTGTTGGGCGGCCGTCGGCCCACGAATGCACGGGTTCTGAAGGTTCAGTAACCGCTAGCCTCGCCCGTATGAACTTCGGAACACTCGCCGCATGCCGATCGACGCCACGCTGAAACGAGTGGAGGCCGACCTCGAGCGAGGTCAGGTCCTGCCGGCGATTCAACGTCTTCGCAGCTTGGTGCGCTCGTATCCCGAACGCCTCGACGTCCGATCGCGACTCGCCGATGTATACCGCAGCCAAGATGAGTTCGCGCAGGCCGGGCGCTGGGCGTTCCTGGCCGAGGACGCGGATCCGGCCGAGCTGGCCGCGTTCGAGCGTGCCTTTCGCTCGGCGCGCGGACGGCTCGCGGCACTGGCATGGTCCGGTGACGACAGCACGCTCGGGCCGCTAGCGGCGGACCGGCTGACCGCGCTGCGAACGGACGCGAAGCGACCGGTCATCCAGCACCCTTCGCCGAAGGAGGGGCGCGACCATGTCCAGCGTGTCGTCAATGTCGTGGGATGCGCGGTGGTCGTGATCCTCGGCCTGCTCGCACTGGTCGGAATGACCGCGCTCGTAGTCCAGGGAGCGCGCGTCGTCGCCAGCTGGGTCTGACCGGTCAGAACCGAGTCTTTCGAATTCAAAACTGACCGTTTCTGACCCGGTCGCGCCGCGCGCCCGACGCGCCGGCGACACGCCGCTCAATAACCTCGTCCAAACCCCCGTCGGTTCAGAACCTCCGGCGGCGGGTTCCGCTGCCGGCGTGGCATGGCGACTTGAGCTTGTTCGTCGCGGCGGCCCGTAGCGGCAGTCGTGCAACGTGTTGTACGGCTCGGCGCTAGTGTCTGGACATGGACGACTCCACCCGCCCGGCGTATGACCGCCACCGCGACCGCGCTCGCAAGGCGATCGCACGTCAGAAGGAAGCCGCCGAGCTCGAGCGCGAGGCCCGGGCGGCTCGTGACGCTGAGGTGCTCGCCATGTTGGCGACGCCCGGGGCCTCGCTCGGCGCGGTCGCTGCCGATGTTGGACTGTCGAAGAGCATGGTCGCCTACATCGACCGCACTGCCCGTGCGAGTTTCGACAACGCGGAGCAGGCGCGTGCGTACCTCGAGCAGCACGACGCGTAACGAAGAGTTCACCGACAGGCCGCTTGGCTCCGGCGCGTCGCGCCGTGAATCCGTCGCCCGCGGCTAACACTGAGATCGACGGGGAGCGCATCGCAGCGCGTGCGAAGCGCGGTCGACAGCCCCGCGGGACAACCTCAGACCGGCCCTGCGCCGAACCGTTCGTAGGCACTGGCAACGAGTTGGCTCCCTGACAACACCCTCGCGACGAATCTCCGAAAAAACTTCCTAGCAACTGTCGGATCCTGCGTGTAGCGTGTAATGCGTTGCACGGTCCAGCGTCGGAGGGGGCTCCACCATGTTCGGTACCGGCGGCGTCGCTCAGTGGATCAAGGACAACGTGGTTCCGCTCATCCTGAGCGTCATCACGATCGGCGTCCTGTGGGCCGGCAACGCCGGCAACATCTCGAAGGCTGGAACAAGGTCGGCGTGACCCTCGTCAGGGTGGCGTTCCTGGCGATGGTAGTGACCGGTTCGTTCGACGAGGTCGGTCAGTGGCTCCTCGGACTCTTCCAGACGAGCTGACCATGGGGCTCCCGGACGACGACGAGATCTATGACGTCGACCAGACGTACCTCGGTCCGCCGGGGTACTACATCGGCCGGCTGCGCTACCGGATGATCGCGGTCACTCCGGTGGTGGTCCAGCTCGGGCTGGCCTTTCTGATCAAGACCGGCATCGGGTTCACGCGCCTGTCGGTTGCGCTGACCCTTCTCGTGGCACTGCGGCTGTCGCAATGGATCGTCGACAGGACGACGCGCGAGCGGCCGATCGGGGTATTGGTCGCGACGTTCTGGCACGAGCTCACCGCCACGGCATGCCGATGCGGGGGCAGCAGGCTCGCCAGCCCGCGGGCTTTGAAGCCATCCTCGTGCGCGACAGCAGCAGCTCGCGTCCCGGTTGCAGTCGGACAAGCTCGTGTACTTCGGGGTCGACCTCGGTTCGCGGTCGTCGGACGTCGGCCTGACCGCGCGCGCTCTTCCTGACGTCGCCCGCCGCGAGCTCGCGGCGGTGCAGCATCGCCTGGACGAGGTTGACGAGATCATGGCGGTGGCCGGCGTCGACGCGATTCCCGCGGTCGGCAACGACATGGCGTGGCTGCTGGCACGGTCGTTCGCGCTCGGCTGCCCGGCGCCGAACCAGGACACCATCGAGGAGACGCATTGGACGAAGGAAGACCTCCACGAGTTCACGGGCTCGACGTTCTGGAGCGCTGAGCCTTTGGCGGAGTCGGTGCGGATCGACTCCACTGTGGGGGAGCAGCCGATCACGCGGTGCGTCGTCGTCCTGACCGTCGGACGGATGGGGGAGTTGCACATCCCCGAGGTCGGCGAGCCGTGGATCGCCAAGACCGACAAGCTGCCCTTCCCGGTGGAGTGGTCCTTCCGTGTCGACGTGCGCTCACCGGACGAGACGTCGAAGGAGATGAACAAGCTCTCCGACCGAGTCCTCGCCCAGCGTGACCACTACCTCGAGGACCACGGCAAGCAGCTTCCGCGACAGCTCGCTCGACAGTCCGAGCGGGCCTCCGCCGTCGAGGACGAGTAGCGCTCAGGCTTCGACGGTCTGACGAAGCGCACCCGAGGGTGGGGCGCCCAGCTGCCACGTCATGAGCGGAACCAACGACTGGCATCCGGTTTGCCGTTCTCACCGTGACCATCTAGCACGAACCCGGTTCAAAGCTCTCGGTCATCCCGGCGGCTTGAGTGTGGTGCAACGCCGACCGAGGCAAGCAGGCGCCCGATCACCAACTTGTCTGCCACTTGATCGCGGATCAATCTGCCGCCACCGGTGCACGCGAGTTCCGCTGTCCTCACTACCAGGAGAACGAGCCCGTGGGCGGGGATCTCGGATCTACGACGCTCGTCGTAGATCCGCCGCTGTTCGCCGCGGTGGACTCCGCTCACGGTCAGACGGTCCGGCTTGTCAAAATGGCGTACCGGCTCGTCGTGCTGCCGTTCGTAGACCTCCACTACCAGCTTGTGTTCCGGCCAGTAGGAGTCGACAGGTAGACGAACCCGCTGCCCGCTCCTGCCCGGGTCGCCGCGCAGCCAGTCGAACCGGTGCTCCCTGCTGCCTGCCGTCCCGAGGAGTTCGTCGAAGATGTCGAGGACGTAGCCGGCTTCTCGTTGCCTGCTCTTCGCCACCATGTCCCAACCCTAGGGAGCCGCGCGCGGCCTCGCCGAGCGCTGAGCCGAGGAAGGTGATGCTCCTGCGGTCGATGACTAGTTGGTGACCTGGAACCCCAACCATCGAAGGGTGCCGCCAGGCTGCTCGTCCAAATGGCTGTAGGCACGCCAGGAAGCGATGTACGAGCCGCGTAGGTGTCGGTAGTTCCTATCGTAGGGTTGCTCGTCGGGTCCCCATGTCAGGTCGGCTGTCAGCGTCTGCCCCTCGTGGAGACGGAAGTTACGGTCTCGCGTAACCCGGGCGGACGTCGGCGGTTCCCAGAGACGCTTGTCGTTGCTTAGCAGGACCGCAAACCCATTCGTATCCGGCCTCGCGGTGACCCAATCCTCCAAGCGAGTTACGTCGTGGACGAAGTACAGCCGGGCGAGGTCTAGGGCCTCGTGACTTCGGAGACTGAACACCTCGTCTGTGACGCCGTCGTGACCGGTCCAGGTGCGGGTGACGTACTTGAACTCGATCAAACTGACCTGGTCCGCGGCGCACTGCATGTCCAGGTATGTGCGACGTTCTGCGCGCTGAGGAACCTCCAGTCGGATGCGGATGCCCCGATCAAGGTCGGCGATGGCCTGAGCAAAGGCAAACTGGAAGTCCGCCTCTGAGTGGAACACCGGACGCCGCGTGGCGAGACGCGCCATCACGTCCGGAAGCGCGAGTCGACCAGCGATGTGTGCCACGGTGCCCACGCTACCGAGGGCACCAGGTCCCGCCACGTGTCTCGAAGTGGGTACAGAGGCCAGATGCGATGGCGACTCGGCCGGCTCGATGTCGGCAGACCTGCATCAGTCACCGGCAGGGAGGCCCGCGTGCGGTCGAAGGATTCAAGGTAGTGGTTGGAGATCTTGCCGCCGCGATGCGGTTGAGGGGCAGGATCAGGGAGTGGCCGGCCGGACCGCGCCGAAAGCATGCGGGCCGATGAGCATCGTGCGGTCGAAGTGGGACAGGGATGAGTAGAGAGTGCTGCCGTGCTCGCGCGCCTGGATGCCAGCGCGGCCGTCGAGCAGTGGGGCGAGGCGCTTCCTCGTGAAACGGCACCGGCGCACAGAGCCTGTGAGCAGCTCACCGGGCAAGGCAAGAGGCCCCCTGGTCAGCGTTTCCGCTGATCAGGGGGCCTCTGGTGGTCGGGGTGACAGGATTTGAACCTGCGACCTCTTCGTCCCGAACGAAGCGCGCTACCAAGCTGCGCCACACCCCGAAGGACTTGCCCACGCATCCAGACCTTCGTCCTCGTGCGGAAGCCTGCTCAGAATAGCCGACGAACGGGCCAGGACGAAAACGAGATCCGCCTACCGGGCAGTGAACGTGAGCAACGTCGCCTCCGGGCGGCACGCGAAGCGCACGGGGGCGTACGGCGAGGTACCGGCACCGGCCGAGACGTGCAGCCAGGTGGAGCCGTTCCCGCCCCGCTCGTCGGGCCGCGGGCCGGGCCAGCCGTGCAGGCCGCTGGCCCGCCGCCGGTCGATGTCGCAGTTGGTGACGAGCGCGCCGTAGCCCGGAAGCCGCAGCTGGCCACCGTGCGTGTGGCCCGCCAGGACGAAGTCCGCCCCGTCCGCGTGCATGCGGTCCAGCACGCGACGGTACGGCGCGTGCGTGACACCCAGGTGCAGTACCGCGTCGTCCTCGTGGCCGGTCGACGGCGCGGGGAAGTCGTCGCGGTCGAGGTGCGGGTCGTCGACCCCCACGAGCGACAGACGGCGGCCGTCGGCCACGACCACGTCGCGCCGGTTGGTGAGGTCCTTCCACCCGGCGGCGCCCATCGCGTCGGCGAGCTCCTCGAACGGCAGCTCGGCCGGGCGATGGTGCGCCACCCGCGTGTCCCGCTTCAGATAACGGGCGGGGTTCTTCGGCACGGGCGCGTAGTAGTCGTTCGAGCCCATGACGAACGCGCCCGGCGCCGTGGTCAGCAGCGGGGAGAGCGCGTCGAGCAGCGGGCCGAGCGAGTCCCGGTGCGCCAGGTTGTCACCCGTGTTCACCACGAGGTGCGGCTCCAGCGCGGCCAGCGACCGCACCCACGCCACCTTGCGGCGCTGCGACGGCGTCAGGTGCAGGTCCGACACGTGCAGCACCCGGAGGTCCGGCTGTCCCGCGGGCAGCACCGGCACCGTGAACCGGCGGACCGTGAAGAGCTTCGTCTCCACGTGGGCGTACGCCAGGCCCGCGATCCCGGCCGCGGCGACGCCGCCCGCCACCCCCCAGGCGGTCGCGGCGGTCAGTTCTCGCCCCACTCGTCGGCGAGCGAACCCGTGATGGCGTCCCAGGCGGCGTTCTCGTCGGAACGACCACCCTTGCCCTTGCCGTTGTCCCCACCGTTGTCGCTGTTCCCGTTGTCGCCACCGTTGCCGGTGTCGCCGCCGGAGTCGCCGCTGTCACCCGAGTCGTCGCTCTGGTCGGAGTCGCCGCTGTCGTCCGGCGTGGACGTGCTGGGCGGCGGCGCCGTGACGCCGACCATGTTCGGGTCGGGCGCGCCGAAGTCCTCGACGGGCATGCCCTCGACGGCCTGGTCCATGTACGCCTTCCACGCGGGGGCGGCGACGCTGTTGCCGAAGAGGTGCGGGTACGAGACGCCGTTCACGTAGGCGCCGTGGTAGTGGTCCTCGTTCGGGTCGTCGGCGTTGCCGACCCACACCGACGTGGACAGGTTGGGCGTGAAGCCCGTGAACCACGTCTGGGAGGACAGCTGCGACGTTCCGGTCTTGCCGGCCACGGGACGGCCGTCGCTCAGGCCACCGCCGAGGTTCGCGGCCGTACCGCTGCTGGAGAAGACCTTCTCCATCGCGTACACCACGGTGTTGGCGACACCCTCGGGGAGGGCGTTCTTGTTGCAGTTCGCGCTCGGGACGTCGTAGTCCTTGCCGCCCGGGCCCGTGATGGACGTGATGGCGATCGGCGAGCAGTACGTGCCGCCCGAGGCGAGCGTCGCGTACATCGCGGCCATGTTCAGCGGCGAGGACTCCTGCGTGCCGATGAGCATCGGGGCGAAGATGTCGATGTTCTTCTTCTTGGGATCGACGACCTTGCCCTCCTGCGAGTTGGTCGGGCGGAAGCCCATGCTCCACGCCGTGTCCCGCAGGTCGCACAGGTTGAGCTGGTAGCCCATCGCCGCGAACGCGGTGTTGATGGACTTGTACGTCGCCTCGAGGGCCGAGATGTAACCCACCTCGACGCCCTCGGAGTTCGCCGGGGCCCACGCCGTGCCCGCCAGGTTGCCGACGCACGGCGTCTGGAAGTCGGCCGGATACCGGGCCACCTTGGTCGCGTTGACCCGCTCGGAGAGCGTGTGCCCCTCCTTGAGCCACTCCGCCAGCACGATCGGCTTGAAGTTCGACCCCACCTGGAAACCGCCGGACGCACCGTGCGTCGCGTCCGCCGCGTAGTTCACGCGCGTGGTGTTCTTGCCGCCCTCGGACGGGGTGTACGGGATGTTCTGCGCCATCGCGAGGATCTTGCCCGTCCCGGGCTCCACCGAGGCGATCGCGGACTGCAGCCCGCTGGAGTCGTCGGCGGGGACCGCCTCGCTCACGGACTTGGAGGCCGCCTTCTGCTTCTTCGGGTCGAGCGTGGTGTGGATCTCGAGGCCGCCGCGGTACAGCAGCTGCTGCCGCTCCGCCTTCGTCTTGCCGAACACCGGGTTGGTGACGATCTCCTTGGTGACGTAGTCGCAGAAGAACGCCGAGCCGCCCGCGGCGCTGCACCCGATCTCCGTCGGGTTCACGTCGAGCGTGGACTTGATCTTCGTGGCCTGGCCCTCGTCCCGCTCCTTCGTGGAGATGTACCCGAGCTTCCACATGTTCTGGAGCACCAGGTCGCGACGCTCCCGCGCCTCCTTGGGGTTCACCGTCGGGTCGAAGCGGCTCGGCGACTTCGTGATGCCCGCGATCGTGGCCGCCTCGAGGTAGTTCAGCTCGGAGGCGTGCTTGTCGAAGTAGTAGCGGGCCGCGGCCTCGACGCCGTAGATGCTGCGCGAGCCGAACTGGGCGGCGTTCAGGTAGCCCTGGAGGACCTCGTCCTTGCTCATCGTCTTCTCGAGGGAGATGGCCATCTTCGCCTCGGTGAGCTTGCGGGAGATCGAGTCCTCGCTCGCCTGGATGACGCCGAACTTGTCGCCGTCCTGCAGCGCCTGGTCGATCAGCATGTTCTTCACGTACTGCTGCGTCAGCGTCGACGCGCCCTGCGTGGCGTGGCCGGCGACGTTGTTCGCCAGCGCGCGCGTCATGCCCTGCACGTCGATGCCGCCGTGCTCGTAGAAGCGCTCGTCCTCGATCGCGATCACCGCGTGCTGCATCTGCTCCGAGATCTCGTCGAGCGGGACGACGATGCGGTTCTGCGCGTAGAACGTGGCGAGCAGCTTGCCGTTGGCGGCGTAGATGCGCGACTGCTGCGACATCGGCCGGGGCTCCAGCTCCGCGGGCACCTCGTCGTAGATGGCGACGGTGCTGTCCGCGGCCGCGTTGGCCCCTGCGACGAGCGGGATGACCAGCCCGGCGGCGAGCACGCCGCCGACACCGGCCGCGAGGACGAACGCGAGCAGGAGGGCGACGAGCTGGGTCGCCGGCATCGTGCGCGTGATGCGACGGGGGTCGGATTTGGCCATGCCCACCAGGGTACGGGCTGCCACTGTGAAGGCACGGCCACCACCGCCGTGCCCCTGTGCAGATCGTGTGGACCGGTCGTGGGAGCGTGGAGACGTCGCCCGATGGTTACGATCGCGCCATGGCTACCACGTGGGAGTACGCGACCATCCCCCTGCTGATCCACAACACCAAGGCGATCCTCGACCAATGGGGTGCCGACGGCTGGGAGCTCGTCCAGGTCGTCCCCGGCCCCGACAGCACCAACCTGGTCGCTTACCTGAAGCGCCCCTCCGGCGGCCAGTGATGAGCGCCACGTCTCCTGAGGCGCGCCTCGCCGAGCTCGGCATCTCCCTGCCGGACGTCGCCGCGCCCGTCGCGAGCTACGTCCCCGCCGTCCGCTCCGGCCAGTACGTCTACACGGCGGGCCAGCTGCCCTTCGTCGACGGCGCGCTGCCGCTGACCGGCAAGGTGGGGGAGGGAGACGGCCTCGTCGCCCCCGACGTCGCCGCCGACCTGGCGCGCACCTGCGCGCTCAACGCACTCGCCGCCGTCCGGTCACTCACCGGCACCCTCGACGGCGCGAGGATCGTCAAGGTGACGGGCTTCGTCGCCTCCGACCCGTCGTTCACCGGCCAGCCCGGCGTCATCAACGGCGCCTCGAACGTCCTCGGCGAGATCTTCGGCGACGCGGGCGTGCATGCCCGCTCGGCGGTCGGGGTGGCGGTGCTCCCGCTCGACGCCCCGGTCGAGGTCGAGCTGGTCGTCGAGGTCGGCTGAGGTTTCGTCCGCACCCGTCCCGAGGCGTCGCGCGCTTCTCCAGCGTCGACGGCCGCGAGCCACCAAGGAAGCAGACGGAAGGGGCGTTCTCCGCCCGGTCGTAGACGTTCCCGAAGTGGAGCGCCCCCTGGGGCGCGTGAACGCGACCGGGCGAAGAACGCCCCTTCCGTCTGCGGCCGCCACCAAGGTGACGACCGCAACCAAGAACTACCGAGCCCGACGCTCCAGACGGTCGATGTCCAGGAGTACCACCGCGCGACCCTCGCGACGCACCCATCCGCGCGTCGCGAAGTCCGCCAGGGCCTTGTTGACGGTCTCGCGGGAGGCGCCGACGAGCTGCGCGAGCTCCTCCTGCGTGAGGTCGTGCGCCACGCGGATGCCGTCGTCGTTGGGCTCGCCGAAGCGGGCGGAGAGGTCGAGCAGCGCCTTGGCGACGCGGCCGGGGACGTCGGAGAAGACGAGGTCGGCCAGGGTCTCGTTGGTGCGGCGCAGACGGCGGGCCAGCGCCCCGAGGAGCGTGGTGGCGACGCTGGGGTGCGCGGAGATCCACTGCACGAGGGCCTGGTGCCGCAGCTCGTAGACGAGCGCGTCGGACACGGAGGACGCCGTGGCGGTGCGGGGGCCCGGGTCGAACAGCGACAGCTCGCCGAACATCTCGCCAGGGCCGAGGATCGACAGCAGGTTCTCCCGGCCGTCGCTCGACCGGCGGCCGAGCTTGATCTTGCCCTGCGCGATGACATAGAGCCGGTCGCCGGGCTCGCCCTCGCGGAAGAGGACGTCCCCACGGGTCAGCTCGACAGGGATCATGGACTCGAAGAGCGCCTTCGTCTCCTCGGTGTCCATGTCCGCGAAGAGGGGGGCGGAGAGCACGACGGTGTCGTCCACAGGATTCCTCACGTGGTTCAGGGGCGGCCTTCCCGGTGCGGGGCCGGTCGTCCACGGGTCGTCAGCGGTGGTGTTCCAGGTCTCAGTCTGCCTCACGGCACCAAATCGCGTCGGAGTTCCGCGCCCCGGAGGCGGTGTCGGACGGCGTGGCTAGGCTCGCTGTCGTGCCGCCGACGCCGTCCTCCGCCACCACCGTCCCGCCGGGCGAGTCCCGGGTCGCCCTCGTGCGGCGGGCGCGCCGCATCGACCGTGAGCTCGCCGTGACGTATCCGGACGCGCGCGCGGAGCTGGACTTCACGACGCCGTTGGAGCTGCTGGTCGCGACGGTCCTGTCGGCGCAGACCACGGACGTGCGGGTGAACGCGACGACGCCCGCGATCTTCGCGCGCTACCCGGACGCGGCCGCCTACGCGGGTGCGGACCCGGCGGAGATGGAGGAGCTGTTCAAGCCGCTGGGCTTCTTCCGCGCCAAGACCCGGTCGGTGATCGGGCTGGGACAGGCGCTCGTCGAGCGGTTCGACGGCGAGGTCCCGGGCCGGTTGGAGGATCTGGTGACGCTGCCCGGCGTGGGCCGCAAGACGGCGAACGTGGTGCTGGGCAACGCGTTCGGCGTCCCGGGGATCACGGTGGACACGCACTTCGGCCGGCTGGCCCGCCGGTTCGGCTGGACCGACCAGGAGGACCCGGTCAAGGTCGAGCACGAGGTGGGGACGCTGTTCCCGAAGAAGGACTGGACGATGCTGAGCCACCACCTGGTCTGGCACGGGCGCCGGCGCTGCCACGCGCGGCGTCCGGCGTGCGGGGCGTGCCCGGTGGCGCGGTGGTGCCCGTCGTTCGGCATCGGCGAGACGGACCCGGTCGCGGCGCAGAAGCTCATCAAGCCCGGGCCGCGCGGCTGACGCTCAGCCGGCGCGCTCGAGGGCGTGCTGCAGCCAGTCGGTGAGCACCTTGCCGAGCTCCTCGGGGGCCTCCTCGGGCAGGAAGTGCCCGGCGCCGTCGATGAGCTCGTACCGGTAGTCCCGCGCGAGCGCTGCGCCGTCGACGGCGGCGTAGCGGGTGTCGACGAAGCCGTCGAGCGCGCCCTGCACCTGCAGCACGGGGACGTCGATCCGCTGCCGGAGCTGGGCGAGGTAGCGCCGACCGTCGGGGCGGGGTGTGGAGCGCACCATCCAACGCAGGGACTCCATCACGGTGTGCGCGGCGAACGGGATCCGCATGACGGTGCGGTAGAGCTCGTGGGCGTCCGTCCCGAGAGGGCGGGCGGCGCCGTCGCGCAGCACGCGCGACACCTGGTCGCCGCCGGTGAGCCGGCGCTCGGGCAGCGTGGGCAGCTGGTAGGCGGCGAGCTGGCGGCGGGCCAGCGGGGTCAGCAGCTGGCGGCCCGACACGTGCACGCGCCCGGGGTGCGGGGACGCGACGGCCGCCACCCCGGCGGTGACGGCGGGCTGCAGCCGCGCCATCGCCCACGCGGTCGCACCGCCGGTGCCGTGCCCGACGACGACGGCCCGGTCGTGGCCGAGGGAGCGCACCACCCCGGCGACGTCCTGGGTGCCGGTCGGGACGTCGTAGCCCGACGGCGGCTTGTCGGACGCGCCGACGCCGCGCAGGTCCATCGCCGCGACCCGGTAGCCGGCGTCGGCGAGCTGCTCGAGCTGGTGGCGCCACGCCCACCAGAACTGCGGGAAGCCGTGCAGCAGGAGGACGAGCGGGGTGCGGCCGCCGTTCGACCGGACGGGTCCGCCCAGCACCACGTGGAACCGGGCGCCGTTGGCGGGCACGAGCTCGTGCCGCCAGGGCCCGTCCACGAGGGCGCTGGAGAAGTCGCTGGAGTCCGACATCGCGGTCACCGGTCGAACCTACCCGTTGCGCCGCGCCGCAGCCCGAGGGGCGCGACGGTCAGCGCGCAGCTGCCCGTCCTGTCGCGCCCTCGCCGTCGACGTCCGCCGTGACGGACCCGTCGCCGTCGTCGCCCGGGCGGGGCTCCTTCGGCGGGTCGAACCGGTAGCCGACGTTGCGGACCGTGCCGATGAGCTGCTCGTGCTCGGGGCCGAGCTTGGCGCGCAGCCGCCGCACGTGCACGTCCACGGTGCGGGTGCCGCCGTAGTAGTCGTAGCCCCACACCTCCTGCAGCAGCTGGGCGCGGGTGAAGACGCGGCCCGGGTGCTGCACGAGGTACTTGAGGAGCTCGAACTCCTTGTAGGTGAGGTCGATCGGCCGCCCGCGCAGCCGCGCCGTGTAGCCGCCGGCGTCGATGGCGAGGTCGCCGGCCGCGATCTCCTGCGGGCCGTCGTCGACGGGGCCGCGGGCCGAGCGCTCGATGACGAGCCGCAGCCGGGCCTCGACCTCGGCGGGGGACGCGTTCTCGAGCAGCAGGTCGTCGGCGCCCCACTCGTGCGTGACGACGGTCAGGCCGCCCTCGGTGAGGACGAGGACGAGCGGCACGGTGAGCCCGGTGGCATGGAGCAGCCGGCACGTGGTGCGGGCGGCGACGAGGTCACGGCGGGCGTCGAGCATCACCACGTCGGAGTCCGGGGCGTCCACCAGGGCGGACGGCTCCATGGGCAGCACCCGGACCCGGTGGTTCAGCAGGCCCAGCGCGGGCAGCACCTCGACGGAGCCTCCCGACGCAGGCGTGAGGATCAGCAGCTCGGCCACCGGCACCTCCTCCTGGTCGTCGGACGGTCCGTTCGGCGGCGTCCGACTTCCGTCCGCCAACGTACCGCGCCTGCGTGATCGGTCACACCGCAGCCGCCCCGGCCAACGACCGGTCCCCGCAGTGTGCCCCGAACCGTGTTGCGGGCGCGTTAAGGACCGTTGACCGGACTGTGTCGTGACCGGCCGGACGACCCCGCCCCGGCGCTGGTCGAGCCGCGCCGTCTGCCACACTCGTCGTCGTGACCGTGACCACCCGCGCCGTCTGGACGGCCGTCCTCGCCGCCGTCGTCGCGGCCGCCGCGTCCCTCGACGCCTTCGGGATCCTGCCCCTGACCGGGGTCTCCGCGGCCCTGGTGGTGCTCCTCGCGATCGGCTGGGCGCCGCTGCTGCGCCTGCCTGCGGCGGGCGGGACGACGGTCGTGGTGGCCGCGGCCGGCCTCGGCGCCGTCGCCGTCGCCGCCGCGACCAGGGGAGAGCCGGTGCTGCGCGACGTGCCGCTGGTGCTCGCCATGGCCCTGGTGCTCGCGTTCGTCGCAGAGATGCTGCGGCGCGGCGGCCGGCCCCGGCTGGTGGAGTCGGTCAGCGGCACGGTGACGGGCGCCGTCGTGGCCGTGTGCTGCTCGGGCTGGGTGGCGGCGGGCCGTTCGGAGGCCGGCGCGGCGCTGGTCGTGGTGAGCGCGGTCGGGCTCGCGGTGGCGTCCGCCGTGTCGGCGACGCCGGTCGCGCGCGGGTGGGCGGGCTCCCTCGTCGGCGTGGCGCTGGGCGGCGTCGCGGCCGGCGGCACGGCGACGGTCCTCCCGACGACCGACCCGGTGAGCGGCGTGGTCGCCGGTGTCGTGACGGGCCTGGTGGTGGCGGTGCTGCGCCTGCTGTTCGAGCGGCAGCCGGCCCTGACCGGCCGTCGCGCGGTCCTGGCAGCCGTCACGACGCCGGTCGCGGTGAGCGGGATCCTGGTCTTCGTGGTGGGGCGGCTCGTCGTCGCCGTCGCCTGACGGCCCTCCGGTCAGGCGGTCGCCGGAGCCTGCCGGATGGCCTCGCCCGCGAGCTCGATGCGGACGGTCTTGGCGACGAGCACGCCGCCGGCCTCCAGCGCGACGTTCCAGGTGAGTCCGTACTTCTCGCGCGCGAAGTCGGCGGAGGCGTTGAAGCCGAAGATGTCGTTGCCGAACGGGTCGCGGCGGGCGCCGCCGAACTCCGCGTCCAGCGCGATCGGGTGCGTGATGCCGCGGATGGTGAGGTCGCCGTGCAGCACGAACTTCGCCGAGGTGCCCCCCTGGCTCGTCTGGGGGAGGGCGGCGCGGCCCGGGGTGCGGCCCTTGAGGCGGGCCCAGGAGAACATCGGGTCCTCCTCGGTGCGCCACTCGAGACCGGTGCTGCGGAACTCGATGGTCGGGTAGTTCTCGACGTCGAGGAAGTCGGCGCTGCGCAGGTGCGTGTCCCGGTCCGGGTTGTGCGTGGTGAGGGTGGCCGTCTCGAGCGTCGCGGACACGGACGACTGGTGCGGGTCCTCGGCGACGTGGATGGTGGCCGTGCCCACCGGGAACTCGCCGCGCACCGGGCTGACCATCATGTGCATCGCGAGGAAGCCCAGGCGCTTGTGCGCCTCGTCGAGCAGGTACGTGCCCGCAGCCGGGATGACGAGGTCGTTCCAGGTCCGGGTGGGCGAGGTCATGGGCGGTTCTCCGGGATCGCGACGGGGCGGCCGGCGCCCGTCGTGGCGGCGGGGGAGGGCCTCGGGACGAACGCCCGCCCCGGGCGTGGCCGGGCGGGCGTCGAGCGATTGCTTCAACATTCAATCTACGGCACCGCCCGCGCCCGGCGGGAGCCCCTCGGCGGCCGCGTGGTGCGGCTCACACCCGACGTCGGGCTGCTGGTCGGAGTCAGTACACGAGGGCCTGGGCGCCGGGGCGCAGGACCTCCTCGGCGAAGACCGCCGCACCCGCGATCCGCACCCCCGGCACGACGTCGTCCGGCCCGAGGTCGCGCCGTGCGGCGCACTGCGTGCACAGGGTGACCGTGCCGGCGGCGAGGACGGCGGCCAGCAGGTCGGCCGCGGGCGCGGCGTGCTCCAGCTCCAGGTCAGCGACCCGCCCCGGCACGGCGAACCACGCGGACTCGCCCGTCAGCCACAGGCTCACCTCCGCGCCGGCGGCGACGGCGGCCGCGGCGACGGTCAGGGCCTGGTTCGCCGCCTCCGGGCGGTCGAGACCCGACGTGGTCTTGATCACGAGCGAGCGCGCGGGGGCAGAGGTGTGAGGGGTGCTCATGGGCGGCGACCCTACTCACGTGCGCGCCGCTCGCCGCACGCGTGCCGTCGGTGCGCCCCGCGCGCCGCGTCGGCGGTGGGTGCCGGCGGGGGCGGCTGGGTAGGATCGCGGCATGTCGATCAATGCTCTCGAGGCAGTGTTCACCGGTCTGCTGGTCGTCGTGTCGGTCACGATCATCTGGTTCGCCGGCTACGTCGTCTACAAGCTGTTCCAGGGCCAGCGCTGATGCCCTTCGCCTTCCCCGAGGGACTCGCGCCCGAGGTCTACCCGCTCGCCTGGCTCGTCGGCCGCTGGCGGGGCGAGGGCGTGATCGAGTACACCGGCATCGACGAGACGCCGTTCGTGCACGACCTGGTCTTCGACCATGACGGCGGCCCGTACCTGCGCTTCGAGTCCACGCTGCGCGTGAGCTCGGCCGCGGCCGCCGACGGCGAGGGCACGGACGCGCCGGGCGACGCCGAGCCCGACACGATCTGGTCGACGGAGACCGGCTACTGGCGCGTGTCCAGCGACCGGCCCGAGGGGCTCGAGGACGACCGGCACACGCTCGAGGTGCTCGTCACCGACGCGTCGGGCCGGCTGTCCCTGTTCCTGGGCGTCGCCGGCAACGGTCGGATCGACCTCGCCACCGACTTCGTGGCCCGCACGTCCACCGCTGCCGAGGTCACCGCGGCCAAGCGGCTGTACGGGCTGGTCGAGGGGCGCCTCATGTGGGTCGAGGAGCTGGCCGCGTTCGGCCACCCGCTCGGCTCCTACGCGTCCGCCCAGCTCGACCGCGTCGAGAGCGACTGAGGGGCCGGCGATGGACTCCCCGCTGCTCGACCGGCACGGCGCGGTACCCGCCACGGGCGCCGACGCGGGCGTGGCCTGGCACTACGGCGACCCGGTGGCCGAGCAGCGCGCCCTCGCGCGCGGCGGCGCCGTCGTCGACCAGTCCCACCTGGGCGTCGTGCGGGTGGCCGGCCCCGACCGTCTGTCCTGGTTGCACTCGATCACGTCGCAGGACGTCCAGGCGCTCCCGCCGCGGACCTCCACCGAGCTGCTGGTGCTGTCGCCGCAGGGCCACGTGGAGCACGCCGCCGCCGTCGTCGACGACGGTGCCGCCACCTGGCTGATCACCGAGGCCGACCATGCCGCGCCGCTCGCCGCCTGGCTCGAGCGCATGAAGTTCATGATGCGGGTCGAGATCACCGACGCCTCCGCCGAGTACGCCGCGATCGGTGAGCCGGTCGCCGCCGAGGGCGCCGAGGGCGAGCCCGTCACCTGGTGGGACACGTGGCCGCGCGTCTCCGCGGGCGGCACCCGGTACGGCCCGCCCGAGGACGAGCACCCCGGCCTCGACCGCCCGTGGCGGCTCGTGCTCGTGCCCCGCGCCTACCTGGTGTCCGCCGTCGCCGAGCGTGAGGCCGCCGGCTGGCGGCTCGCCGGCACCTGGGCCACGGAGGCGCTGCGCGTCGAGGCCTGGCGCCCGCGGCTCGACCACGAGGTCGACCACCGCAGCGTGCCGCACGAGCTCGACTGGCTGCGCACCGCCGTCCACCTGAACAAGGGCTGCTACCGCGGGCAGGAGACCGTCGCGCGCGTGCACAACCTCGGCCGCCCGCCGCGGCGGCTCGTGCTGCTGCACCTCGACGGCTCCCAGCACGTGGTCCCCGAGGCGGGGGCGCAGGTGCTCGTCGGCGGTGCCGAGGGGCGCGCCGTCGGCACCGTGACGACCGTCGCGCGACACCACGAGCTCGGACCGATCGCCCTGGCGGTGGTCAAGCGGTCCGTGCCCGAGGACGCCGAGCTCACCGTGGTGGGCGACGTGGGCGGGCAGCCGCTGCAGCTCGCGGCGGCGCAGGAGGTCGTGGTGCCGGGCGACGGCGTCTCGGCCGACCGGCCCGAGTCCCACGGCCCGCTGACGCGCGGGCTCACCCCGCGCGGGTCGGACGCTCCGCAGAGCCTGCTGTGACGCCCTGCTCGCCCGCCGAGGTGCCGGGGGCCGCGTGAGCCGCGACACGGGGGGCGAGGGCGGCGCGTCGGTGTCCCGGCGCGCGGGGGCCGCGGCAGGCGCGGCAGCCCGCGCGGCCCTGCGCACGCTGCCCCGGCGGATCCGCCTGCGGCAGGGCATCTCGCGCGTCCGCGTCTCGTTCTGGCCGATCGTGCAGGCCGCGCTGGCGGCCGGCATCGCCTACGGGATCGCCACCGTGGTGCTGGGGCACACGCAGCCGTTCTTCGCCGCAGTCGCCGCGTGGGTCTGCCTCGGGTTCAGCTTCGACCGGGACCTGCGCAAGGTCGCGGAGGTCGCGGCCGGCGTGGCGCTCGGTGTCGGCCTGGGTGACGTCATGGTGCACGTCATCGGCTCCGGGTGGTGGCAGATCGCCCTGGTGATGGCGGTCTCGGCCACGATCGCCCGGTTCATCGACCGGGGCCCGCTGGTGACGATCCAGGCGGGGGTGCAGGCGGGCGTCGTCGTGGGCCTGCCCGCGTCCGTCGCGACGAACGGCGCGTTCGGCCGCTGGACGGACGCCCTCGTCGGCGGCGGCGTCGCGCTCCTCGTGGCCCTGCTGACCCCGGGCGACCCGCGGCGCCGCATCCGCGCGCTGGCCCTGGACGCGACGCGGGAGCTCGCGCTGACCCTGGAGTCGGTCGCGCGCGGGCTGCGCGACGGCGACCCCGACGAGCTGGCCGCGGCGCTCGTGCGCGGGCGGGCCGCGGAGAAGGTCCTGGAGGACTGGCAGGAGGTGGCGCGCACCTCGGACGACATCGCCAAGGTGAGCGTCAACCGGCTGCTGCGCGCAGAGATCACCCGCCTCGCCGCGCAGGCCGTGCTGGTGGACCGCGCCATGCGCAGCGTGCGCGTGCTCGCCCGGCGCGCGCCCGCCACCCTGCGCTCCCTGGGCGCGCTCCACGACGACGGCGACCATCGTGTGGCCACCGCGCCGCTGTCCGGCGGGCTCCCGCCGCCACCCGAGGTCGACCCCGTCACCGACCCCGTCGCGGACCTCGTCGTCCGCCTCGGGCACGGCGTGCGGCTGCTCGCGGCCGGGCTGGGCTCGGGCTCCGGGCTGGGAGAGGCGCGGGACGCGCTCCGCGACGTCGCCCGCGACATGGACCCCCGCACCGTGGGCGAGGGGCACTGGCAGGTGCAGTCGCTGGTGCTGCTGCTCCGCTCGCCCGTCGTCGACCTGCTGGAGGCCTCGGGCGTCCCGCCCGAGGAGGCGCGTACCGCCCTCCCGGAGATGTGACGGCGAGGTAGTCAGCACCCCCGCGAGGTAGTCAGCACCCCCGCGAGGTAGTCAGCACCCCCGCGAGGTAGTCAGCACCCCCGCGAGGTAGTCAGCACCCCCGCGAGGTAGTCGGGACACCCGCGAGGTAGTCAGCGTGTCTCGACGACGTCCGTGTCGTCGGCCAGGAGCTGGTGCGTGAGCTGCTCGACGAGCTCGTCGACCTCGGGCTCGTCACCGCCCGGCCACTCGGCCACGTACTCCCGCAGCCGCCGCCGCTCTGCCTCGCGGATCTGCTCGGCCTCGACGTCCCCGGCGGGCGTGCTGCGCACGGTGTCGCCGTCGACCTCCACCATCCCTCGGGCGGCCAGCCCGGCGGCGACCTCGCGCACGGTGTCCTGGGAGGTCTCCGTGCGCTCCGCCATGAGACGCACCGACCGGGTGCCCTTGAGCGACACGCGCGTCACCATCCAGGCCTCCTCCGGCGTCAGGTCGGAGTCGCGCTCGATGACCTCGTAGACGCGCAACGGGTCGAGCTTGCCCACCCGGCGCCACAGGATCAGCCGCAGCTCGTCGAGGGAGGTGCGGGCGGAGCCCAGCCCGAACGACCCGCCGGCCGCCTGCCCCGCGCTGCCGGGGCCGTCCCCGCGGGTGGCGCTGCGCAGCTCGACCTCCGGCAGGAGCCAGGTCAGCAGGAACGCGAGCACGGCCACCGGCACGGCCCACAGGAACACGATGTGCAGCGCGCCCGCGTAGGCGTCGAGGAACCAGTTCTGCACCTCGGGCGGGCACTGCACGAGGGCCTGGGTGGACGCGGCGAGCGCGCCGGGGCTGCACGGTCCCTGAGCGGCCGGCGGGATCCCGGTGATCAGCTCGTCCCCGAGGCGGTTGGCGAAGATGGTGCCGAAGACGGCGACCCCGACCGACGACCCGATGGTGCGGAAGTAGGTGGCGCCCGACGTCGCCGTGCCGAGGTCCTTGTAGTCGACGGCGTTCTGGACGGCGATCACCAGCACCTGCGTGACCATGCCCAGCCCCGCGCCGAGCACGAACATGCTCAGGCCGGCCTGGAGCGTCGTCGTGTCCCTGCCCATGAGCGAGAGCAGGTAGAGGCCGCACGACGTGATCGCCGTCCCGAGGATCGGGTAGATCTTGTACCGCCCGGTGCGGGAGATGAGCTGCCCGGAGCCGATGGACGTGAGCAGCATGCCGAGCATCATCGGCGTCATCTCGAGGCCGGACTCGGTGGGGGTGGAGCCCTTGACCGTCTGCAGGTACAGCGGCAGGTACGTGATCGCGCCGAACATCGCGAAGCCCACGACGAACCCGACGACCGCGGAGACGGTGAACACCCTGCTGCGGAAGAGGTGCAGCGGCAGCACGGGCTCGGGGGCGCGCCGCTCGACGACGACGAACGCGACGATCCCGAGGACGGCGGCGGCGATCATCACCCACACGGCGACGGAGTCCCAGGGCCAGGTGCTGCCGCCGAGGCTGGTGACGAGCACGATCGCCGTCGAGACCGTGGCGAGCAGGATGATGCCCGCGTAGTCGACCTTGGGCTTGCGGCCGGCCTCGATGTGGGGGAGCACGGAGGCGACGACGAGCAGCGCGACCACGCCGATGGGGATGTTGATGTAGAACACCCAGCGCCAGTCGAGGTTGTCGACGAAGAACCCGCCCAGCAGCGGGCCGGCGACGGACGAGACGCCGAAGACGGCGCCGAAGAAGCCCTGGTACTTGCCGCGCTCCCGGGGCGGGACGACGTCGCCGATGATCGCCTGGGACAGCACCATGAGCCCGCCGCCGCCCACGCCCTGCACGGCGCGCCAGGCGATGAGCTGGCCCATCGTCTGCGAGGTGCCGGACAGGATCGAGCCGACGAGGAAGATGAGGATGCAGGCGATGAACAGCGCCTTGCGGCCGTACAGGTCGCCGAGCTTGCCCCACAGCACCGTGGTGGCGGTGCTCGCCAGCATGTAGGCGGTGACGACCCACGACAGGTGCTCCGCCCCGCCGAGGTCGGACACGATGGTCGGCAGCGCCGTCGCCACGATCGTCTGGTCGAGCGCGGCGAGGAGCATGGCCAGCATGAGCCCGCCGAAGATGGCGAGGACCCGGCGCTGCGGCAGCGCCTGCGGCTCGGCGGTCGGTGCGGTCGGTGCGGCCATCGGTTGCCCTCCTCGGTGGGCGGACGGCGACGTCCGCGGGGGTGGAGCATGCGTCCCGCTTCGCAGGTTCGCACGGCGACGCCGGACTGCGCGCGCCGAACACGGATCTCGCGCGGGGCGGCGCGCGCATGCCGCCCGGCACCCAGGTGGTGGTGCTCGTGCAGCACCTGTTGTCGTCGAGTAGTTGATGAGATACAGTACTTGTCGTGATGCAGCGAGACGAACCTTCGACGGCGGACGACGCGTTCTCCGCCGACCTGCTGCGGGGCCACACGGACACGATCGTGCTCGCGACGTTGCGTCGCGGGGACCGCTACGGCTTCGAGATCTACAAGGCGATCCGGGACGCCACGGGCGGTGCGCACGAGATCAAGGAGGCCACGCTCTACGCGACGTACCGCCGGCTGACCAAGGACGGCCTGGTCGAGGCCTACTGGGGCGACGAGTCCCAGGGCGGGCGCCGCAAGTACTACCGGATCACCGACGCCGGCCACGCCGTCTACCGGCGCAACGTCGCCGCGTGGGTCGCCACCCGGGACGTCATCGACTCCCTCCTCCGCACGGACAGCTCCGGCGCAAACAGCTCCAGCACAGACAAGGACACCCCCCGATGACCACCGTCCACCGCCTCCTCGACGACGCGTTCGCCGGCGTCGAGCCGTCCCCCGAGGTCCAGGACCTCAAGGAGGAGATCCGGGCGAACCTCGAGGCCCGCGCCGCCGAGCTGCAGGCCGGCGGTGTCACGCCGGACGACGCGGCCCGCCGCGCCTTCGACGAGCTGGGAGACGTGCGCGCCCTCGTCGCCGACGCGCAGGCGGACGTCGCCGCGCAGACCGGCGGCGCGCCGCGCACCCCGCTGCAGGAGGCGTTCGCCGTCGCCCAGCAGCAGCGCGTGCGACCGAAGCCCCGCTTCGTCCTCGGCGTCGTCCTCGCGTCGCTGGTGCTCGTCGCCCTGGTCGCCGTCTGCCTGCTGTCGGTCCTCGGCGCCTTCGTCCTGCCGGGCCTCGTCGTGGCCGCTCTCCTGCTCACGGCGTCCAGCGCCGCCGGGTTCGTCGTCGGGTCGTCCCTCTCGCAGGAGACGACGACGAACCACCCGATGCCGTCGCGCCGCGCGGGTGGCTACTACCTCGCCACGGGGCTCACGGTCTTCGCGCTGCTCCTGGCGGCGTTCGTGCCGCTCGGGGCGTTCGCGTCGTGGGTGTACGTCGTCGCGGCGGGGCTCTTCGTCGTGGGCGGTGTCCTGTTCACGATGCTGGGCGTCACCCAGACCAACCGGAAGAAGGCGTGGGTGCGGGACGTCGCGCGCGCCCACGTCTCCGGCCACCACTACGACCGCTTCGAGCACGACCCGGTCGCCGCGGCACGGTTCGGCGTCTACACCGTCGTCATCTGGCTGGTGGCGTTCGTCGTGTTCGTCGTCCTCGGGATCACGGTCGGCTGGGCCTGGTCCTGGCTGACGTTCGTCGTCGCCCTCGCGGTGATGATGCTCGTCCTCGCGCGGATGCTCTTCATGTCGCAGGACGAGCGGCCGCACGACCAGCAGTGACGCAAGAACGGTCCCGGGCGACTGCCATCGCCCGGGACCGGTGGCTCGGGTCCGGTGCACGACCGCACCACGAGACGCACTCCCACCCTAGGGCGTGCGCCGGACCCTCCGACCGGCTGGGACCAGCCGGACGAACCCGCAAGGAGGAAGCATGCCCACGACCCCGCAGGGGTCCGTGCCGCCGACCGACGTGTCGATCGACGTGCACGGCCTGACCAAGACCTACGGCTCCGGCCGCGGCGCCCGCACCGTGCGCGCGCTCGACGGCCTGGACCTCACCGCCGCGCACGGCAGCGTGCTCGGCCTCCTCGGCCCGAACGGCGCCGGGAAGTCCACCACCGTGAAGATCCTCGCCACGCTGTCGCGACCTGACGCCGGCACGGCCCGCGTGGCCGGGCACGACGTGGTGGCCGACCCGGGCGCCGTCCGGCGCGCCATCGGCTACGTGGCGCAGCGCCCCGTGACCGACCCCATGGCCACGGGACGGGAGAACCTCGTGCTGGCCGGGCGGCTGCAGGGCCTGCGGGCGCGCGAGGCCCGGTCGCGTGCCGACGAGCTGCTCGAGCGGTTCGGCGTCGCGCACGCCGCCGACCGCCTGGTCAAGACCTGGTCGGGCGGGATGGCGCGCAAGCTGGACGTCGCCGTCGGCCTCGTGCACCGGCCGCAGGTGCTGTTCCTCGACGAGCCCACCACCGGCCTCGACCCGGAGGCCCGTGCCGCGATGTGGGCCGAGATCGAGCGGATGGCGCTCGGCGACGGCATGACGATCCTGCTCACCACGCACTACCTGGACGAGGCCGACCGCCTCGCCGACCAGGTCGTCATCGTGGACGCGGGCCGTGTCGTCACCGCCGGGACGCCCGACGCCCTGAAGGACGAGCTGCGCGGCGACGGCGTCACCGTCGAGCTCGACGACGACGCCGCGGCGTCGGCCGCCGTCCCCGTGGCGGCGCGCGTGCCCGGCGTCGTCGACGTCACCGCCGACGGGCGGGCGCTGCGGGCGCGCGCCGACGCGGGCGCCACCGCCCTGCCGACGCTGCTCACGGCGCTCGACGCCGCGGGCCTCGGCGTGCGGGCGGCGGGGCTGTCACGGCCCACGCTCGACGACGTCTACCTGCGGCACACCGGCCGCAGCCTGGAGGCCGCCAACCGTGCGGCCGGCACCGCGACGGGAACCGCCGGCGACCGTGCCGGCGCCGAGGCCACGGAGGTGGCGGCATGAGCACCCTGACGACCGACCCGACCACGACGCGCCGCAGCCCCCGCACCACGCCCGGCCGCACGGGCGTGCTCACGCAGGTCCGGCTCCTCACCGCGCGGCAGGCCAAGCAGGGCATGCGCATCCCCGTGTTCATGGTGATGAACCTGCTGCAGCCGATGATCTGGCTGCTGCTGTTCGGGCAGCTCTTCCGGTCCGTCATCGAGATCCCCGGCTTCGCCGGCGGCGCCGACGTCAGCTACCTCGAGTACCTCACGCCCGGCGTCGTCATGATGACCGCGATGGGGGGCGCGGCGTGGGCCGGCACCACCTTCGTGCAGGACATGGAGCGCGGCGTCATGGACCGCTTCCTCGCGTCCCCGACCAGCCGTGGGGCGCTGCTCGCGGCGACGATGGCGTGGTACTCGCTGCTCGGCTGCGCGCAGGCCCTGGTGGTCGTGGGCGTGGCCTGGCTCGGTGGCGCGCGGTTCCCCGGCGGCGTCGGCGGCGTGCTGGTGATGCTCGTGGCCGTCGCGCTGCTGAGCTGCCTCTTCGCCGCGCTGTCAGGGGCCGTGGCGCTGCTCACCCGGCAGCAGGAGGCGCTCATCGGCGTGTCCCAGCTGCTCACCATCCCGCTGATGTTCCTGTCCTCGGCCGTGATGGACCCGGCCCTCGCGCCGGACTGGATCGCCACGGCGGCCCAGGTCAACCCCTTCGACTGGGCGGTCGTCGTCGCCCGGGAGGCCCTCCAGGGCTTCGCCGATCCCGGCACCGTGTGGCTGCACCTGGGGCTGCTCGCCGCCGCCGTCGCCGTCCTGGGCGGCCTCGCGTCCCTGGCGTTCCGCGCCTACCGGCGCGCCATCTGACCTGCCGAGGTAGTACGAGACCTGCCGAGGTAGCGCGAGACCTGCCGAGGTAGTTCGCCCACGACGTGGCGAACGCTCGTCCTTCTCGGC
>NZ_JBSHCR010000061.1:0-25816 GCF_053615895.1 Isoptericola sp. NPDC055881 | reverse complement strand
GGCCGCAGCGAGTCGCTGCGGCCCGCCCCTTCGTCGTGAGGGCTGGGCTGGGCGGAGGCCTCAGGAGGCCGTGGCGCTCGGCACGTAGTCCTTGTACTCCGGGAGCGTGCCGTCCATGACCGGCAGGAAGAAGTCCTGGTCGACCCCGGCCCCCGAGAGGGTGGCGTCGAGGTCGCCGCCCGGCTGCGCGGCGACGGCCGCGATCTGCGGGTCCTCCACCTGGGCGCCCTCCTGGTCGGCGTTCAGGTAGATGGTGCCGCCGGCAGGCACGGTGACCGACAGCGGGTCGGCGCCCTCGGCCGTGAGGACGACGTCGACGTCCTCGGCCGAGTCGTTGGCGACCGCGCCGAGCAGGTTGCCGGGCTCGCCCTCGCCCTCGCTGACGACCATGAGGTTGATGCCGCGCACCTGGTCGGTGAGGTTGACGCGCACGCCGTCGGACGGCGCGTACGGCTTGGTGGTGATCGTGGGGGAGCAGGCGGCCAGCAGCAGGGCACCCGCCATGACGCTGGCGGCGGCGACGGTGCGTGCGGGGCGGGCGGAGCGGGACACGTGCTCTCCTTCGAAGGCGTCGGCTCGCGGCGCGGGTGGCGTCGCGGGCGCGGGAATCAGCGGTCCTCCCGCGCTGAGCAGGGGAGGAGCAGGCCCGCAGGGGGCCCGCAGACATCCTAGCGAGGCCCGGCACGTGGTGCGTCCCTGGGTGCGCTACCAGCGCTCTGACCTGCGAAGACGTGGGTCGAGGCAGGGCGTCGAGGGGGTCGCGGGCAGGGGGGTGTCAGCGCCCGCGTGATAAGATCGTCGACTGGGAAAGGGGACATCTGCAGATGACGTTCACAGTAGGCGAGACGGTTGTCTACCCGCATCACGGCGCCGCGCTGATCGAGGAGATCAAGACGCGGAAGATCCGTGGCGAGGAGAAGATGTACCTCAAGCTCAAGGTCGCCCAGGGTGACCTGACGATCGAGGTCCCGGCGGAGAACGTCGACCTCGTCGGCGTGCGCGACGTGGTCGACCAGCAGGGGCTGGACCGCGTCTTCGAGGTGCTGCGCGCGCCGTACACCGAGGAACCGACCAACTGGTCGCGCCGGTACAAGGCGAACCTCGAGAAGCTCGCGTCCGGCGACGTGATCAAGGTCGGCGAGGTCGTGCGCGACCTGTCGCGCCGTGACGCCGACCGCGGCCTCTCGGCAGGCGAGAAGCGCATGCTCGCCAAGGCTCGCCAGATCCTCGAGTCCGAGGTCGCGCTCGCCGAGGGCGTGGACGAGGCGAAGGCCGGCGCCATCATCGACGAGGTTCTCGCCTCCTGAGGCACCCGTCACCAGCGCTGCACGACGGCGACCCCCGGCTCCGGCCGGAGGTCGCCGTCGTCGTTCCGGTACCGTGACGCCGTGACGACGCTCGCGATCCTGACCGCCGCGGGGTCCGGGACCCGGCTCGGCCGCGACCTCCCCAAGGCCCTGGTGACGCTGGGCGGCTTCCCCCTGGTGGTCCACGCCGCGCGGAGGCTCGCCTCGTCCGGCGTCGTCGACTCCCTCGTCGTCACCTGCCCCGCCGGCCTGGACGCGGCGGTGCGGGACGTCGTCGCGCAGGACCCCCACGTCGCCCTCCCGGTCCGTGTGGTCGAGGGCGGAGCCACCCGGCAGGCGTCCGTCGCGGCCGGGCTCGCGCTCGCCGGGCCCGACGACGACGTCGTCCTCGTGCACGACGCCGCCCGCCCCCTGGCCCCGCCGCAGCTCGTGCGCCGTGTGGTCGAGGCCGTCCGCGCCGGCCACCGCGCCGTCGTCCCCGGCCTCCCCGTCACCGACACCGTCAAGCGCGTCGCCGCCGGACCGCCGGCGGACGGCGGCCTCGCCGTCGAGCGCGTCCTGGAGACACCCGACCGCGCGCTGCTGCGGGCCGTCCAGACCCCGCAGGGCTTCGACCGGGCGCTCCTCGTACGGGCCCACGCGGCGGGCGCCGCCCGCGCGGGGGCCGAAGGCCTCGCAGCGACCGACGACGCCGGCCTCGTCGAGGCGCTGGGCGAACCCGTGCACGTCGTCGCGGGTGACGCCGCGGCCCTGAAGATCACCACCGAGCGTGACCTGCTGGTGGCCACCCTGCTGCTCGAGGAGGAGTCGTGACCGTCCTGCCCCGCACCGGCCTCGGGGTCGACGTGCACGCGTACGCCCCGGAGGGCTCGGACCGTGAGCTGTGGCTGGGCGGTCTGCGCTGGCCGGGCGAGCGCCCGCTGGCCGGCCACTCCGACGCCGACGTCGCGGCGCACGCCGCCGCCGACGCCCTGTTCTCCGCGGCCGGCATCGGCGACCTGGGCACCCACTTCGGCACCAGCGAGCCCGAGTGGGCCGGTGCCGCCGGGGCGACCCTGCTGGCCGAGGCCGCGCGCCGCGTCCGGGAGGCGGGCTTCGACATCGGCAACGTCGCCGTCCAGGTGATCGGCAACCGGCCCAAGGTCGGGCCCCGTCGCGCCGAGGCGGAGGCCGCCCTGAGCGCGGCCGCGGGCGCGCCCGTGTCGCTCAGCGCGACGACGACCGACGGGCTCGGGCTCACCGGCCGGGGCGAGGGCGTCGCGGCGATCGCCACGGCGCTCGTCGCGCCTCGGTCCGCCTAGCCCGCACCGCTCGTCCGGGGGTCGGCGGTCGCGTCGGCGTACGGGGCAGGGCACCCCGCGTCGGGGGCGTCCGGGCGCAGCTCGTAGTGCCACGGCTCGTTGGCGTACACCGGGCACAGCCCGTACGCGGCGCCGTGCCCGGCCAGCCACACCGTGCCGCCGTTCTGCGCCAGGTCGACGGCGTCCCCGGTCACGTGCGACGACGTGTCCGCCGGGGCGACCCACCGGGCGGCCGCGGCAGCCGAGCCGTACTGGGCGACCGCCTCCCGCAGCAGCTGGGCCTGGTAGTCGCGCGACCGCCAGCCGCTGTTGACGACGAACGTGACGCCGTCCTCCTCCGCGGCCGTCGCCGCCTGCTCCAGGGCGGTGCGCAGCGCGGGGGCGAGGTTCGCCAGGGCGGGGAGGTCGTCGTCGAAGACCGTCGTGCCGCTGGGGACGGTCCCGTCGTCCTCGCCCGCCCTCTCCGCCCGGCCGTCGTGCTCGGGCCGCCCCGCCGGGACGCCCGCGGGCGACGCGGACGTGCGCGCGACGGAGGCGGCCGGCGGGTCCGGCTGGCAGGCGGCGACGCCGGCCGCGACGGCGACGGCGGTCAGGACCGCGAGGGCGGCCGACGGCGTGCGGCGGGACGGACGGGCGGGGGACGGGGCGGTGCCGGTGCGGAACATGTCCCCAGTCGAGCGGGGGCACCGTTGCCGGCGCGTATGCGCTCCTCGATACACGGACGATACGCGCCCGTCCGTAGCATCGAGGGCATGCGTGTGCTGATCGTCGAGGACGAGCCGTACCTGGCGGAGGCCGTCCGTGACGGGCTGCGCCTCGAGGCCATCGCGGCCGACGTCGCCGGCGACGGGGACACCGCGCTCGAGCTGCTCGACCTCAACACCTACGACATCGCCGTGCTCGACCGGGACGTCCCGGGGCCGTCCGGCGACGAGATCGCCGCGCGGATCGTCGCGTCCGGCACGGGGACGCCCATCCTCATGCTCACGGCGGCGGACCGCCTCGACGACAAGGCGTCCGGCTTCGAGCTCGGCGCCGACGACTACCTCACCAAGCCGTTCGCGATGCGGGAGCTGGTGCTGCGGCTGCGGGCGCTCGACCGGCGACGCGCGCACGTGCGGCCACCGGTGCGGGAGCTCGCCGGCCTGCGGGTGGACCCGTTCCGCCGGGAGGTCTACCGGGACGGGCGCTACGTCGCGCTGACGCGCAAGCAGTTCGCCGTGCTGGAGGTCCTCGTCGCGGCCGAGGGCGGCGTCGTGAGCGCGGAGGAGCTGCTGGAGCGGGCCTGGGACGAGAACGCCGACCCGTTCACCAACGCCGTGCGCATCACCGTCTCGGCGTTGCGCAAGCGGCTCGGGGAACCCTGGGTGATCGCCACCGTGCCGGGGGTCGGCTACCGGATCGACGTCACGTCCGTCGACGACGCGGGGACGGTCGAGGTGCCGGCGCCGGCCGACGGGGCGGGGCGTGGCTAGGCCGCGCGGCCCGAGCGTCCGTCTCCGGCTCACGCTCAGCTATGCGGGCTTCCTCATGGTGGCCGGAGCGCTGCTGCTCGCCGTCGTGTGGGTGTTCCTGCTGCGCTACGTGCCGGACGCCCCGATCATCACCCGGGGCGGCCTCGGGAGCCCGTTCGTCCCCAACCGGTCCGACCTGCTGCGCGCCTTCGGTCCCAAGGCGGCCTGGGCGCTGGTCGCCCTGCTCGTCGTCGGCCTGCTCGGCGGCTGGGTCCTCGCCGGCCGGATGCTCGCGCCGTTGACCCGCATCACGGACGCCACGCGCCAGGCGGCGGCGGGCTCGCTCGCGCACCGGGTCCGGCTGCCCGGCCGGCAGGACGAGTTCCGCGAGCTCGCCGACGCCTTCGACGACATGCTCGCGCGGCTCGAGGCGCAGGTCGCCGAGCAGCAGCGGTTCGCCGCCAACGCGTCCCACGAGCTGCGCACCCCGCTCGCGATCACGCAGGCGCTCCTCGACGTCGCACGCCGGGACCCGGGCCGGGACACCGAGGAGCTCCTCGCGCGGCTCGCCGACGTCAACTCCCGGGCGATCGACCTCACGGAGGCGCTGCTCCTGCTCAGCCGGGCCGACCGGGGGTCGTTCGCGAGGGAGCGGGTGGACCTCTCCCTCGTCGCGGAGGACGCGGTCGAGACGCTCCTGCCCTTCGCCGACGAGCGCGCCGTCGCCCTCCGGGTGAGCGGCGAGGCGGCCCCGGCCGTCGGCTCGCCCGCGCTCCTGCTGCAGCTGGCCACGAACCTCGTGCACAACGGGATCGTCCACAACCTGCCGAGCGGCGGCACGGTGGAGGTCGCGACCGGGGTCCGCGCCGGGGAGGTCGTGCTCACGGTCGAGAACTCCGGCGAGAAGCTCGACCCCCAGCTGGTCCCCACCCTCACCGAGCCGTTCCAGCGCGGCGCCGGGCGCACGCGCGGCGACCACGGCGGCGTCGGGCTGGGCCTGGCGATCGTCCGGAGCATCACCGCGGCGCACCACGGTGCCCTCAGCCTCGCCGCCCGCCCGGACGGCGGCCTCCGGGTGACGGTCCGGCTGCCGGCGGCGGGCGCCGTCCCCGCCTGGCCCGCCCGCTGACCCGGCGGCCGGGCGGCTACCCCTGCGGGAGGCCGAGGACCGTGTCGGTGTAGTCGTTCCGGAAGACGCCGTCGGGGTCGACGGCGGCGCGCACCCGGGCGACGTCGTCCAGCGGGTAGTGGTCGCCCAGGTACTCGGCCGTGCGGGTGTGCATCTTGCCCCAGTGCGGGCGGCCGCCCGCCGCGACGAAGATCTGCTCCGCCGCGCTGAAGTACCGCTGGTACGGCATCGGCGCGTACTGGTGGACCGCGACGTACGCCGTCTCGCGGCCGTGGGCCGTGGACAGCCACACGTCGTCCGGGGCGGCGAACCGCACCTCGACGGGGAACGGGACGGGCTCGCCGGAGGCGCGCAGCCACGCGTCCAGATCGTCGAGCACGCTCCGCAGGGCGGCGCGCGGCAGGGCGTACTCCATCTCCACGAACCGCACCCGCCGGCGCGTGACGAACACCTCGGCCGACGGCGCCACGTACGTCTTCGCGCCGAGCACCCGGGCGCTGACCGCGTTGAGCCGCGGCACCAGGCCGGGCGCAGCCAGCGCGAGCCGGTTCACCACCTCGAAGGCGCCGTTCGAGAGCACCTCCTCGTCGAGCAGCGCGCGGGCCCGGGCCCCGGCCGTGCGGACCGCGCCGCGAGCGCCGGCCCGTCCGGCCGACCACGCCTCGACCTCGTCCGTCGTCGCCCGGTTGTTGCGCTTCGTCAGGGCCCGGCGCGTGCCGGGGAACCAGTAGAACTCCGCGTGGTCGTTGCCGTCGACGTACTCGTCGAGCTGCTCCAGCACCCGGTCCAGCGGCCACGGCTCCTCCTGCGCGCGCAGCCAGAACGCGGGCACCACCTCGAGGGTGACGGCGGACAGGACGCCCGCGACGCCGAGGCCGAGCCGGGCCAGCTCGAACAGCTCGCGCTCCGGGGTGCCGGCCGCCGCCGCGTCGCTCGCGGACCGCACCGCGCCGTCCGCGCCCACCACCCGCACGCCGCGCACCTGCGTCGCGAGGCCGCCGAGGCGCGCGCCCGTGCCGTGCGTGCCCGTCGAGACGGCACCCGCGACGGACTGCCGGTCGATGTCGCCCAGGTTGCGCATGGCGAGCCCGAGGGAGGCGAGGAGCCGGTTGAGGTCGTGCAGCCGCGTGCCCGCGCGCACCGTCACGAGGCTGGTGCCGTCGGGCTGCGGCACGACCGCCTCGACGCCGCTCAGGTGGTCGAGGCTCAGGTGGAGCCCGTCGGTCACCGCCGCGGCGGTGAAGGAGTGCCCGGCACCCATCGCGCGCACCCGCGAGCCCTGGGCGGCGGCGCCCGCGACGACGGCGGCGAGCTCGCCCTCGTCCCGCGGCGCGACCCGGCGGGAGGGCTGCCAGCTGTGCGTGCCGCCCCAGGTGCGCAGCGGGGCCTCGGACGTGCGGGGAGCCGGTGTGCCGGCGACGGTGCTCGGATTCACGCGCACACTCTGCCACGGGCGGCCGCTCGCGCGGATCCGCCGTCGGGAGGATCCCGGGGCGGGCGGCACCCGTGTAGCGTGCGGCCATGACCCAGACGGAGCGGCTGGCCCGCGCGACCGCGCACCTGCCCGCGCCTGTGGCGGTGGTCGACCTCGACGCCTTCGACGCCAACGCGGCCGACCTGCGTCGCCGCGCCCGCGGGGTGCCGGTGCGGGTGGCCAGCAAGTCGGTGCGCGTGCGGTCCCTGGTGGGCCGTGCGCTCGACGCCGGCTTCCAGGGCGTCATGGCGTTCTCCCTGGCCGAGGCCCTGTGGCTCGTGCAGGAGGGCACGTCCGACGTCCTCGTCGGCTACCCGACGGTGGACACCGACGCGCTCGCGCGGCTCGCCGCCGACGTCCGCGCCCGGCGCGAGATCACCCTCATGGTGGACGACGTGGCGCAGCTCGCGCTGCTGGACGCGGCCCTGCGCGCCGCCGCGGCGCCGGTCGGCTCCGGCGCGTCGTCCGGCGCGCTGCCCGACGTCGCCGTCTGCCTGGACGTGGACGCCTCGCTGCGCCTCGACGTCGGCCCGCTCCAGCTGCACCTGGGCACGCGCCGGTCCCCGCTGCGGACGCCCGACGACGTCGCGGCGCTCGCCCGGCGGGTCGAGGCGCTGCCCGGCGCGCGCCTGCGCGGCCTGATGTTCTACGAGGCGCAGGTCGCCGGGCTGCCCGACACCAATCCGGCCGTCCGGATGGTCAAGCGGCTGTCCGTGACGGACCTGGACCGGCGTCGTGCCGAGGTCCGCGACGCGGTGCGCGCCGCCGTCGGCCACGACGTGCCGCTGGTGAACTCCGGCGGCACGGGGTCGCTCGAGACGTCGTCGGCGGGCCCCGCCGTCACCGAGGTCACCGCCGGCTCCGGGCTGTTCGTGCCCGGCCTGTTCGACGGGTACCGGGCGTTCGACCCGCGCCCCGCCGCCTTCTTCGGGCTGGACGTCGTCCGCCTGCCCGCGCCCGGCTGGGCCACCGCGTTCGGCGGCGGGTACGTCGCCTCCGGGCCGGCAGGGCGCTCGCGCCTGCCCCGCGTGGCGACGCCGGGCTGGTCGCTCACCGGCACCGAGGGCGCGGGCGAGGTCATGACGCCGCTGCGCCGCCGGCGGGGAGCTCCGCCGCTCGCCGTCGGCGACCGCGTCTGGCTGCGCCACGCGAAGGCCGGCGAGCTCATGGAGCGGTTCGACGTCGTGCACCTCGTCCGCGGCGACGCGATCGTCGAGACGGTGCCGACCTACCGCGGCGAGGGCCGCACCTTCGGCTGAGCGCGGGGTCTCGCGCCGCCCGCCGCCGGCACGCCACGATGGGCGCATGAGCACCCAGCACGGCGACGTCGTCGCCGCAGGAACGCCGCGCGTCCGCCGCATGGTCGGGCGCGACCCCGGTGCGGGGCACCGCACCGCGACCCCCCTCGAGCTGCTCTTCGACCTGACCTTCGTCGTCGCGTTCGGCGTGGCGGGGGACGAGGGCGCCCACCTCCTGGCGGAGGGGCACGTCGAGGCGGGCCTCGTCGGGTTCGGCTTCGCCATGTTCGCCATCTGCTGGGCGTGGATCAACTTCTCGTGGTTCGCCTCGGCGTTCGACACCGACGACTGGGTCTACCGCCTCACCACGATGGTGCAGATGATCGGCGTGATCGTCCTCGCGCTCGGGCTGCCCGTGATGTTCGACTCGCTGGACGAGGGCGGGCGGGTGCACAACGAGGTCATGGTCGCCGGGTACGTCGTGATGCGGCTCGCCATGCTCGTGCAGTGGCTGCGGGCCGCGCGGCAGGCGCCGCGCTACCGGCGCGCCTGTCTCGGCTACGTGTGGACGCTCGTCGTCTCGCAGGTGGGGTGGATCGCGCTCGCGGTCGCACCGGTCTCGCAGGGCCTCTTCTTCCTGGCGGGAGCGCTGCTGGTGGCCGTCGAGATGGGAGGACCGTACGTCTCGGAGCGCCTCGTGCCCGGTGACGGGCAGAGCACCCCGTGGCACCCGCGCCACATCGCCGAGCGCTACGGCCTGCTGGCGATCATCACGCTGGGGGAGGGCGTCATCGGCACGGTCGCGACGCTGTCCGCGGTGGTGGGGCACGGCGACGGCTGGACGCTGGACGCCGTGCTGGTCGCGGTCGCCGGCACGGCCCTGACGTTCGGGCTGTGGTGGACCTACTTCCTCACGCCCGCGGGCGAGCTCCTGGAGGCGCACCCGGAGCGGTCGTTCCTGTGGGGCTACGGCCACATCGTCGTGGTCGCCGCCCTGGCCGCCACGGGCGCGGGCCTGCACGTCGTGGCCTACGGCCTGGAGGGGGAGTCCACCCTGAGCCCGGTGGCCACCCTCCTCGCCGTCGTCGTGCCGATCCTCGTGTTCCTCCTCTCCGACTACGTGACGTTCTGGGGCCTGGCGCGCACCGTCGACCGGCTGCACCTGTCGCTGCTCGTCGGCGGCGTCGTCGTGCTCGCCCTCGCGGTGGCCGTGGTCGCCGCCGGCGGCCCGACCGCCGTCGGGCTCCTGCTCGCCGCGCTCGCACCGGCCGTCACCGTGGTCGGCTACGAGACCGTCGGCCACCGGCACGTCGCCGCGCTGCTCGGCCGCGGCCTCGACCAGGGGGAGGAGAAGGCCGGCCGGTAGGCTGGACCGGTGAGCCTGCGCCTGTACGACACCGCGACGCGCGACGTGCGCGACTTCGTCCCCCTGAACCCGGGCGAGGTCGGCATCTACCTGTGCGGCGCCACCGTCCAGGCTCCGCCGCACATCGGCCACCTCCGTCCCGTGATCGCCTTCGACATCCTGCGCCGCTGGCTGGAGCGCTCCGGCCTGCGCGTCACCCTCGTGCGCAACGTCACCGACATCGAGGACAAGATCCTCGCGAAGGCCGCCGCGGCCGGCGTCGAGTGGTGGGCGCACGCCGCCACCCACGAGCGCCTGTTCAGCCGCGCCTACGACGCGCTCGGCGTCCTGCCGCCCACGTACGAGCCGCGCGCGACCGGGCAGGTGCCCGACATGGTCGAGCTGATGGAACGCCTCGTGGAGCGCGGGCACGCGTACGCGTCCGGCCCCGGCGACGTCTGGTTCGACGTCCGGTCCTGGCCCGCCTACGGCGAGCTCACGAAGCAGCGCCTGGAGGACCTCAACCCCGAGCCGGCCGACGGCGACACGGTCGCCGCCGCCAAGCGCGACCCGCACGACTTCGCGCTGTGGAAGGCCCCCAAGCCCGGCGAGCCCGCCACCGCGTCGTGGGAGACACCGTTCGGCCGGGGCCGGCCCGGCTGGCACCTCGAGTGCTCCGCCATGGCGCGCCGCTACCTGGGCGACTCGTTCGACATCCACGGTGGCGGCCTCGACCTCCGGTTCCCGCACCACGAGAACGAGCAGGCGCAGTCGCGCGCCGCCGGCTACGGCTTCGCGCAGCGCTGGATGCACTGCGCCTGGGTCACGCAGCAGGGCGTCAAGATGAGCAAGTCGCTCGGCAACGGCCTCCTGGTCACGGAGCTGCTCGCCCAGGCGCCCGCCCCCGTGATCCGCTACGCGCTCGCCTCCGTGCAGTACCGTTCGATGCTCGAGTGGTCGCCCGACACCCTCGACGAGGCGCGCGCCACCTGGGAGCGCCTCACCGGGTTCGTCGAGCGGGCCACGGAGCGCGTCGGCGCCGTCCCCGCGCACGAGGTCGCCAAGACGGAGCTCCCGGCGGCGTTCGTCGAGGCGATGGACGACGACCTCAACGTGCCCGCCGCGCTCGCCGTCGTGCACGAGCACCTGCGCGCCGGGAACAGCGCGCTGGCGTCGCGCGACGACACGGCCGCCCGGGTCGAGCTCGTCGCGCTGCGCGGCATGCTCGACGTCCTGGGGCTCGACCCCGCCGACCCGCAGTGGGCCGACGGCGAGGGCGACACGAAGGCGCGGACCGCGCTGGAGTCGCTCGTCGCCGCCGAGCTCGACGCCCGCACGGCCGCGCGGGCCGCCAAGGACTGGGCCGCCAGCGACGCCATCCGCGACCGCCTGGCGGCGGCCGGGGTCGTCGTGCAGGACTCTGCCGACGGCGCCCGCTGGACGCTGACCGACTGACCCGCTCGACCCACCCTGAGAAGAGACACCATGGCAGGCAACACCCGGCGCCCCGGCGCCGTCCGCAAGGCCGGCAGCAAGAAGGGCGCGCAGGTCGGCACCGGCGGCCACGGCCGCAAGTCGCTCGAGGGCAAGGGGCCGACGCCGAAGGCGGAGGACCGCACCTACCACCCCGCGTACAAGCGCAAGGTGGCCGCGGAGAAGCGCGAGACGGCGCAGGCCGAGCGGGGCGCGAGCAAGGGCGTCGTCCGCGGCACCCGCCGCCCCACCGGCGGCGCGGAGGTCGTCGCGGGCCGCAACGCCGTGCTCGAGGCGCTGCGCACCGACGTCCCCGTGACCGCCGTGCACCTCGCCGCGCGGATCGACCACGACGACCGCACCCGCGAGATCCTCGAGCTGGCGTCCGTGCGCTCCGTGCAGCTGCTCGAGGTGTCCCGCACCGAGCTCGACCACCTCACCGAGGGGTCCGTGCACCAGGGCGTGGCCGCGCAGGTGCCGCCGTACGAGTACGCCGACGTCGAGGACCTGCTCGACGCCGCCGCCGAGGCCGGGCAGGCCCCGCTGATCGTCGCGCTCGACGGCGTGACCGACCCGCGCAACCTCGGTGCGGTCCTGCGCTCCGCCGGCGCCTTCGGTGCGCACGGCGTCGTCGTGCCGTCGCGCCGCTCCGCCGGCGTGACCGCGTCCGCGTGGAAGGTGTCCGCCGGCGCGGCAGCCCGCGTGCCGGTGGCCAAGGTGACCAACCTGTCCCGCGCCCTGACCGACCTGAAGAAGTCGGGCGCGTTCGTCGTCGGCCTGGACGCGGGGGGCGACACCGAGGTGCGCGATCTCGCGTTCGCCACCGACCCGCTGGTCCTCGTCGTCGGCTCCGAGGGGCACGGCCTGTCGCGCCTCGTCCGCGAGACGTGCGACGCCGTCGCGTCCATCCCCATCTCGTCCGACGTCGAGTCGCTGAACGCCGGCGTCGCCGCGGGGATCACCCTCTACGAGGTGGCGCAGGCACGCCGCTCCGCCCCCTCGCCGAAGTAGGTCACATCCTGCCGAGGTAGTGCAGCAGGTGCCGAGGTAGTGCAGCAGACGCCGAGGTAGTGCAGCAGACGCCGAGGTAGTGCAGCAGACGCCGAGGTAGTGGCCCAGGCCGCCACCTCGGCAGGGGCTCGACTACCTCGGCAGGGGCTCGACTACCTCGGCATGGGCCTGGCTACCTCGGCATGGGCCTGGCTACCTCGTCAGGTGGAGAGGTGGAAGTGGTCGTCCTCGGGGGCGCCCTCCGGGCCGGTGTCGACGTCCGCGTCCCGCTCTCCGGGGGCGACGCCGAGGATCGCCTTCTCGTCCGGGCGGTGGCGCAGGACGTGCTCCACGTACGACGCGGTCGCCTCCGGCATGGGCACGTCGCGGCCTGCCTGCTCCGAGATGAACCAGCGGTGGTCGAGGATCTCGTGGAAGAGCTGCGCCGGCTCGAGCTTGCGGCGCAGCTCGCGCGGGACCGCACGGATGGTCGGCTGGAACACGTTCTGCGACCAGTCGTGCGCCACCATCTGCGGATCGTCCTCCTGGCGGTCGGTGGCCGCCACGAAGGAGTCGAGGTCGTTGAGCAGGCGCCGGGCCTGGTTGTCCTGCACGTCGAGGCCGGTGAGGCGGAACAGGCGGCGCGAGTGGTGGCCGGCGTCGACCACCTGCGGCTGGATGCGCACGGTGGTGCCGTCGATGTCGGTGGTGATCGACAGCTCGCCCACGTCGAAGCCGAGGTCGTTGAGGCGGTCGATGCGCGCGGCGACCCGCCAGCGCTCGTCGGCGCCGAACGACTCGACCCCCGTCAGCGCCTCCCACAGCTCGGTGTACCGGGACACGAGGGCGTCGCCGATGGCGAGCTCGTCGACCTCGGCGTCGAGCAGCTCGCCCGCGGCGAGGTCCATGAGCTCACCGATGATGTTGGTCCGGGCCAGGTCGACGTCGTACTCGCGCTGGCCGCGAGAGAGCTCGCGGTGCAGGTCGCCCGTCTCCGCGTCGACCAGGTAGGCGGCGAACTGGTGGGCGTCGCGACGGAACAGCGTGTTCGACAGCGAGACGTCGCCCCAGTAGAAGCCGACGAGGTGCACGCGCACCAGCAGGACGGCGAGCGCGTCGATGAGCCGCGACGCGGTGTCGGGGCGCAGCGCCTGGCTGAACACGGCACGGTAGGGCAGCGAGAACGCCAGGTGCTCGGTGACGAGGGCCGCCTCGAGCGGCTCCCCGGCGTCGTCGAGCCGGCCCGTGACCACACCCACCGGCCGCACCGCCGGGATCTCGAGCTTGCGCAGCTGGCGCAGCAGCTCGTACTCGCGGAAGGCGACCGACTCGCTGATCTCCTTGATCGCGAGGACGCGCCCGTCCAGGCGCACGAAGCGCACGACGTGGCGCGAGATGCCGCGGGGGAGTGCGGCGAGGACGTCCGCCGGCCACTCCGCCAGCGGGGTGCGCCAGGGGAGGTCGAGCAGCGCGGAGTCCGGCGTCGCCGAGGTGATCTTCAGCTGTTCCACGTCGCTCCATACGGTGTGGGCGGGCACTCGGCCCGGCTCTCGACCCGCGAGGGGGCCACCATCCCGCCCACAACGCTCCGGCTCGTCAGGGTACGCGACGAGGGGCGGGCCCGGCAGCAGCCGGACCCGCCCCTCGGGCGTGGCACAGACTCAGTTGAGGCGGTTGCCCGTCGCAGCCGAGAAGACGTGCGACTGGCCCGGCTTGATCGTCACGTGGATCTTGTCGCCCTTCATGGGGACGTTCCGCGGGTCGATGCGCACGATGACCTGGTTCTCGCCAGCGCCCGAGCGGACCTCGGCCTGCTCGGCGGCGGGGCCGAGCAGCGTGCCGTAGACGAAGGCGTCGGAGCCGAGCTCCTCGACCAGGTTCACGGAGATCGGCATCGAGTTCGCGGTGCCCTCGGACACGACGTCCAGGGCCTCGGGGCGGAAGCCGATCGTGACCTTGCCGCCGTCGGCGTCCGTGAGCTGCTCGACGATCGAGCGCTCGAGCGGCACGCGCGCCGCGCCGACGGTCGCGACGCCGTCCTCGACCTTGAACGTGGCGATGTTCATCGCCGGCGAGCCGATGAAGCCCGCGACGAAGACGTTGGCCGGGGTGTCGTACATCTCGCGCGGGGTGCCGACCTGCTGCAGCAGACCGCCCGAGAGGACCGCGATGCGGTCGCCCATGGTGAGGGCCTCGGTCTGGTCGTGCGTGACGTAGACGGTCGTGACGCCGAGACGGCGCTGGAGCGACGCGATCTGCGTGCGGGTCTGGACGCGGAGCTTGGCGTCGAGGTTCGACAGCGGCTCGTCCATGAGGAACACCTGCGGCTGGCGCACGATGGCGCGGCCCATGGCGACACGCTGGCGCTGACCACCGGAGAGCGCCTTCGGCTTGCGGTCCAGGTACTCGGTGAGGTCGAGGATCTTCGCGGCCTCCTCGACACGCTGGCGGATCTCGGCCTTGGGGGTGCCGGCGATCTTCAGCGCGAAGCCCATGTTGTCCGCGACGGACATGTGGGGGTAGAGCGCGTAGTTCTGGAACACCATCGCGATGTCCCGGTCCTTCGGCTGGACGTCCGTGACGTCGCGGTCGCCGATGAGGATGCTGCCGCCGTTGACGTCCTCCAGGCCGGCGAGCATGCGCAGCGAGGTGGACTTTCCGCAGCCCGACGGGCCGACGAGGACGAGGAACTCGCCGTCCTCGATGTGCAGGTTGAGCTGGTCGACAGCCGGGCGCTCAGTGCCCGGGTAGACGCGCGTCGCGTGGTCGAAAGTGACCGTAGCCATGGTTGCTTCCCTCTCCACCGGCAGGTACGTGCCGGACGATCCGTTGTGGGTGGGTGCCGTTGCGCTTTCACGAATGGCGTGTCGGCGGTGACACATTCTGTTGTCGAGCGCCTCGGTCCCCCGCGTGAGCCGGTTCCCGGTGCGCCGCGATGATCGTACATGCCTGTGACGTGAGTCATGACACGTTCCAGGTCAGGGCCTCTCGAGGCCCGCCGGTCAACGGTCGAGCGCGTCCGCGAGGCGCTCCAGGAGGGTCGCCAGGGCGTCCGCGTCCGCCACCCGGTGCCCCGCGGCGGTCGGCCCCGGCCCCACCTTGAGGCCGAGGTCGTCCGCGCCGAGCACCGCGAAGGCGGCCTCGTCCGTGGTGTCGTCGCCGGCGTAGAGCACGAGCGCCCGCAGGTCGTGGGCCTCCTCGGCCTCCTCGAGCTGCTCGCGCAGCCGCTCCACGGCGATCCCCTTGGACGTGTCGACGACGGCGATCTCGACGACGTCCTTGCCGTGCATGGCGTGCAGACCGAGGCGCCCGGCCAGGGCGTCGGCGTCCTCCGTGGCGGCGCGGGTGTCCTCCGGTCCGCACACCCGCGTGTGCAGCACGGCGGCGCTCGGCTTGTCCTGCACCCAGGCGCCCCGGCGGCCGTCCACGGCCTCCTGCATGCCCTCCCGCAGCCGCTCCAGCGTCGTGGCCTGCTCCGGCGTGAGCTGCAACGGCACCGCGTCGACGCCGTGCGCCGTCACCCGCCCCGTCTCCGCCCCGTGGCTCCCCACGAGGTAGGTGCCGGCGGGCGCCCCGGAGCGTGCGGCCAGGTCGGAGAGGTTGCGGCCCGAGACGAGCGCGAGGCGCAGCACGTCGCCGTCGGTGGCCTCCCGCGCCGCGAGGGCGGCGAGGCGGTCCACCGCCGCCCGTGCCGCAGGCGTCATCGCCGACGCCGACGGGTCGTCGACCAGCGGCGCCAGCGTGCCGTCGAAGTCCAGGGCCACGAGCCGCACACGACGGCGGGACGCCCGGTCAGGGGCGCCGGCGAAGGCGAGCGCCGCGGCCAGCGCGGCGCTCGCGTCGTCGTCGGGAGGCGACTCCGCGACCCGGGGCTCGTTCACCCGTGCCTCGTTCACCCGTGCCTCGTTCACCCGGTCCTTGGTCACCCGTGGCCCGCGCCGCCGCGGGACGGCGTCGCGGTGAGCACGCCGAGGAAGCTCTGCGACCACTTGGCGACGTCGTCCGCCATGACCTTGCGGCGCAGCCTGCGCATGCGACGCCGCTGCTCGCGCGGCGGCATGTGCGCGGCCGCGACGATGGTGTCCTTCATGCCGTCGATGTCGTGCGGGTTGACCAGCAGAGGGCCTGGGGCGAGCTCGTCGGCCGCGCCGGTGAACTCGCTGAGCACCAGCACGCCCTGCTCGTCCGAGCGGGCCGCGATGTACTCCTTCGCGACGAGGTTCATGCCGTCGCGCAGGGACGTCACGAGCATGACGTCCGCCGCCAGGTAGAGCGCGGCCATCTCCGCGGGCGGGTAGGAGTGGTGCAGGTAGTGGATCGCGGAGTGCCCGAGCTCGCCGAACTCGCCGTTGATGCGCCCGACGAGGACCTCGACGTGCTCGCGCAGCTCCTGGTACGCGCCGACGTTCTCGCGGCTGGGGCTGGCCACCTGCACGAGCGTCGCGTGCTCGACGTCGAGGCGGCCGTCCTGCAGCAGCTCGCCGTACGCCTTGACGCGGTGCCGGATGCCCTTGGTGTAGTCGAGGCGGTCGACGCCCAGCATCATCACCTGCGGGTCGCCCAGGTCGGCGCGGATCTCCTTGGCGCGCGCCTGCACCTCCGGCTCGCGCGCGAGCGCGTCGAAGTGGTGGGAGTCGATCGAGATCGGGAACGCCGCCGCGCGCACGTGCCGGGCCGGGCCGCCGTCCTCGTCCGCCACCGTGATGATGGGCCCGCGGGTGCTGTGCTTGGTGAGCCTGCGCACCGACCGCACGAAGTTCGACGCGTCGCCGCCGCGCTGGAAGCCGATGAGGTCGGCGCCGAGCAGCCCCTCCACGATCTGGGTGCGCCACGGGAGCTGCTGGAACAGCTCGACCGCCGGGAACGGGATGTGGTCGAAGAAGCCGATGCGCAGGTCGGGGCGCAGCTCGCGGAGCATCTTCGGCACCAGCTGGAGCTGGTAGTCGTGCACCCACACGACCGCGCCCTCCGCCGCCTGCGCGGCCGCGGCCTCGGCGAAGCGCCGGTTGACGCGGCGGTACGCGTCCCACCACTGCCGGTGGTAGGTGGGCGGGGAGATGACGTCGTGGTAGAGCGGCCACAGGGTGTCGTTCGAGAAGCCCTCGTAGTACCGCTCGATCTCCGGCGCGCTGAGCGTGACGGGCACCAGCAGCATGCCGTCGGCCTCGAACGGCGCGTGCTCGAGGTCAGGGGCGCCGGACCAGCCGACCCAGGCGCCGTCCGCCTCCCGCATCACGGGCTCGAGGGCGGTGACCAGGCCGCCGGGGGACCGGTGCCAGTCCACCTCGCCGTCGTCGTCGACCGTGAAGTCGACGGGGAGCCGGTTGGCGACGACGACCAGGTCGTACCCGCCGTCCCGGTGATGGCTGCTTGACGATCCTTTGCCTGTCAATGGACCTCTCTCCAAGAGTTCTGCAGGATTCCGTCGGGCGACGTCCTCCCCTGGACAGGGTACCGAGAGCGTCCGTCCCTCGCCCCGGTGAAGGGCGGATCTCACATCTCCGGCTCCCGTCCAGGACGCACCCCGGTCCTGCTCCAGACCTGCCCCGAACCTGCCCCGAACCTTCCCGGGCACCGCGCGGCACGGCGCGCCTGGGCAGGGGCGGACGACTACGGTGTGCCCCATGGGTGAGGTCGACGCGATGCAGGTCCCGGGGCGGACCCCGGTGCCCGACCCGCCGCCCGCACCGCGAGAGGACGGCGCCGTCCGGCGTCCCGCGCGCGACCGCGGTCTCGCGGAGGGTGCGGAGGTCGGCGGCTACACCGTCGTCCGGCCCCTGGGCAGCGGCGCGATGGGCGCGGTGTACGAGGCCGTCGACGGCGGCGGCAACGCCGTCGCGCTCAAGGTCCTGCACGCGCACGTCGACGCCGACCCCGCCGGCCGTGAACGGCTGCGGCGGGAGGCAGCGTCGCTGCAGCGCCTGCGTCACCCCGCCGTCGCGCAGGTGCTCGACGCCGAGCTGGAGGGCCCGTACGCCTTCGTCGTGACCGAGCTGGTGGACGGCGTGACCCTGGAGGAGGAGGTGGACGAACGCGGACCGCTCGACGCCGCCGACGTCTTCTCCCTTGCCGACCAGCTCGCCGACGCGCTGGAGGCCGTGCACGACGCCGGCGTGGTGCACCGCGACCTCAAGCCGTCCAACGTGATGATCACCGCCCAGGGACCCGTGCTCATCGACTTCGGCATCGCGCAGGGCCCCGGCGACGCGCGGACCACGTCCGCGGGCTTCGTCATGGGCACCCCCGGCTACATCGCCCCCGAGCTGCTCGACGGCGGCGCGCCCGTCGCCGAGACCGACTGGTGGAGCTGGGCCGCGCTCCTCGCGTTCGCGGCCACCGGCCGCTCGCCCTTCGGCGTCCGGCCCACCGAGCTCGTGCTGCGTCGCTCCCGCGAGGGCAGGCCCGACCTCGTGGGCGTGCCCGCCCGGACCGCGCGGGCGCTCGCCGGCGCGCTCCAGGCCGACCCCGCCCGGCGCTGGGGGCCCACGGAGGTGGCCCGCGCCCTGCGCCACGACCTCGACGACGCCCTCGGCGGCGCCCCCGACCCGTGGGCCGAGCCGGACGCCACGCAGCGGATCGTGCAGGCCGCCGAGACGCAGCGGGTCTCCCTGCCGACGCAGGCCGTCGCGCCGGCGGCAGCCCCCGCGTCGTTCGCGCCCGCCTCCGGCGGCGCCACCGCTCCGACCGTTCCGACCATGGCGCCGCCCCCGCCTCCGCCCACCTCGGTGCCTGTCCCCGTGGCGTCGGACGTCGACCCGGGCGACCCCACCCAGACGATGACCGCCCTCGAGCGGGACCGGCTGCAGGCGCAGGACGGCGCGACCCGCGCCATCCCCGTCGGCGACGTCCGCTACAAGGGCTACGACCAGCTGGTCGAGGAGATGCCGCTCGCCCCGGAGCCGCCCGGCCCGTACGTGCGGCCGGTGCACCCGCGACGCACCGGGACCGCGTGCGCCGTCGGGCTCGTGCTCGTGGCGCTCGCGGCCACCCGGCCGCTGCTCGGGTTCGGCGTCCTCGTCGCGCTGGTGCTGCTGTGCCGCACCGTCGCGGCGTCGGGCGACGCGCTGCACCGGCGCCGGGAGCACAAGGGTGTCCGCGGCTCGGACGGGGTGGTGGGCACGCTCCTGTTCCCCTGGCACGCCCTCATGGGCCTGCTCGGGTCGATCCCCGCGGTGCTCGTCGGCGCGTGCGCGGGCCTGCTGACGCTGCTCGCCGGCTGGTGGCTGTTCGGTGCGGGGCACCTCATCGTGCTGCCGCGCGACGACGTCGAGGCGCGGTCCCAGGGCGGCATGAACGAGGCCGTCGTGTTCAACGGCGTGCTGGCCGGGGTGATGGTCGTCGCGCTCCTGGCCACCTGGTTCGGGCCCGCCGGGGCTGCCGCACGCGAGGGCGGGCGGACGCTGCTCCACCGGGTGGCGCCCGGCAAGGTGGGCGCCGTGGTGGTGGTGCTGGTCTGCCTGGGGCTCACCGCGTTCCTGGTCGCCCCCGTCCTCAGCGACCCGACGATCGACTGGTGGCCGCTCACCGAGGCGCCCTCCGTCCTGTGACGGGGACCGCTGACCTGCGCCCGGCTCCGGGCTGGTGCCCAGGTGGCGCAGGTAGGCTTCGCCCCGTCCGGCGCTGCCCGCGCCGCCCCGCTCCCCCGAGGACCTCGAGGACACGATGTCGAAGAACCCGAACATGTCGAAGGCCGAGCGCCGTGAGGCCGCGCGCGCCGAGGCGCTCGCGCTGCGCCAGAAGGAGCAGCAGCGCGACCGCCGCAACCGGATCATCACCCTGTCCGTGCTCGCCGTCGCGCTGGTCGCGCTCGGCGTCGTGGTCTGGATGATCCTGCAGCAGGGTGCGAAGAAGAACGTCGACGACATCGCCCTCGCGGACGCCACGCTGCCCGCGACGGCGCAGGACAACGGCGGCATCCCCGTCGGCAAGGACGGCGCGGCCGGCACCGACAACGGCGACGCACCCGTCATCGACGTCTACCTCGACTACATGTGCCCCATCTGCGGCCAGTTCGAGCAGACGAACGCCGACAGCATCGACGAGATGGTCGGCGCCGGTGACGCGACCGTCGTGTACCACCCGATCTCCATCCTGGACGCGCAGTCGCAGGGCTCGGAGTACTCGACCCGCTCGGCGTCGGCGGCGGCCTACGTCGCGGACAAGGCCCCCGACGCGTTCCCCGCCTTCCACGCCGCGCTGTTCACGAACCAGCCGAAGGAGGGCACCCAGGGTCTGACGGACGAGCAGCTCGCGTCGTACGCGAAGGACGCGGGCGTGCCCGACGACGTCTCGTCCGCGATCTCGGACGGGACCGCGCGCGAGACCTTCGGCCAGTACGTGTTCTCGGCCACGAAGGAGATCCAGAAGGACGACGGCTTCACCGGCACCCCGTACGTGCTGGTCGACGGCAAGGTCGTGTCGAACTGGAACGACCCGTCCGCCCTCAAGCAGGCCGTCACCGCCGCCAACAGCGCGGGCTGACGTCCCGCGGCACGGCCTGCCGGCTCCCGGTAGGCTGTGCCGCGCTCCCGCCGCCTTAGCTCAGCTGGTAGAGCTCCCGTCTTGTAAACGGAAGGTCGTCGGTTCGAATCCGACAGGCGGCTCCACTCCCGCACGACGAAGGGGCGGACCGTGGCCCGGTCCGCCCCTTCGTCGTCCCTGAAGGCCTGACGGCTCAGCGCGCGTCGCCCGCGGGGGGCCAGGCCGTGGGCTCGGCCCACTTCGGCGCGCGGCCGTCCCCGCTGGAGGTGTGCCGGATCCGGCGCTGCACCCACGGCACGACGTGCGTGCGGGCCCACTGGGCGTTGGCGCGTGCCCGCGCGACGAACGCCTGCGCGGGCAGGGGGTCGAGCGCGATGTCGTAGGCCGCGTCGTCGGGCTCGAGGCCCAGGCCGACCAGGCCGGCGTCGGCCACGCGGCGGTGGCCCTCCGGGGTGAGGTGGATGCGGTCGTCGGACCACATGCGCAGGTCGAACAGCGGGTCGAGGCCCCACAGGTCCAGCACGTACGCCCCGTGCTTGCGGGCGACGGTCCAGATGTTCGCGTTGTACTGCCCCACGCGGCCGCGCGTCCAGCTCAGGCCGGCCCCGGCCTTGAAGCCGGTGCCGAGCAGGACGTCGGCCCCGGTCGCACGGATCTTCGCGACGCCCTCCTCGAGCCGGGCGGACAGCACGTCGATGTCGGCCTGGGGGCGCAGGATGTCGTTCCCGCCGCCGACGAGCGAGACCAGGTCGGGCTGCATCGACAGGGCGACGTCGACCTGCTCGTCCAGGATGTGGCGCAGCAGCCGGCCCCGGATCGCGAGGTTCGCGAACTCGAGGGCGGGCGCCCCGGCAGCGGTGCGCCGGATCGAGAGCGTGTCGGCGAGGCGGTCCGCCCAGCCGCGCTGCTTCGCCGTCGACTCGGTGCCGGCAGGGGCGGGGGAGCCGTCGTCGGACGGATAGGGGTCCCACAGCCCCTCGGTGAACGAGTCGCCGATCGCGACGTACCGCGCCCACGTGGGGGGCGTCGCGTCGGGGGCCGTGCCGTCAGGGGTCGGGGTGGGGGCCTGCGTGGTCACGCCCGCCATTGTGCTCCTCGATGCGCGGTCGGCGCTCGGGGCGACAACCGGGCTCAGGTCAGGCGCCAGTCCACGGGCGTGCCGCCCTGCGCCTCGAGGAGCGCGTTGACGCGGGAGAACGGTCGGGACCCGAAGAACCCGCGGTACGCGGACAGGGGGCTGGGGTGGGCGCTCTCCACGGTCGGCACGTCGCCGAGCCACGGCTTGAGCGACGCGGCGTCGCGCCCCCAGAGGATCGCGACGAGCGGGCCGCCCCGGGCCACGAGGGCCTTGATCGCAGCCTCGGTGACCTGCTCCCAGCCCTTGCCCCGGTGGGACGCCGGCGTGCCGGGGCGCACCGTGAGGACGCGGTTGAGCAGCATGACGCCCTGGTCGGCCCAGGGGCGCAGGTCGCCGGTCGACGGCGTGGGCACGCCGACGTCGTCGGCGAGCTCGGTGTAGATGTTCACCAACGACCGGGGCACGGGCCGCACCTGCGGCTGGACCGAGAACGACAGGCCCATGGGGTGCCCCGGCGTGGGGTACGGGTCCTGACCGACGACGAGCACCCGCACGTCGGCGAGCGGGCGGGAGAACGCGGCGAAGACGTGGGACCCGTCGGGCAGGTACGTGCGGCCGGCCGCGACCTCCGCGCGCAGGAAGTCGCCCATCGCGTGGATCTGCGGCTCGACGTCGGCCAGCGCGGCCGCCCAGTCGGGCGCCATGACCTGGTCGAGGGGCGGCCGGGTGCTCGTCGTCGTCTCCACGCTGGCGACGCTAGCGCACCCGCCCGCCCGACCTGTCAGAGTCACGTGGTGCCATGCCCGCACCTGGCTCTGACAGGTCGCGAGGCCCGGGAGCTGTCAGAACCAGGACGTGCCATGGCGTCACGTGGTTCTGACACGGGCGGGGTCGCGGTGCGGGATCGCGGCGCGCGGGGCGACGTCGCCGGGTCGGGCGCGCGGACGCGCCATACTGGGACGCCATGAGCGAGATCCTGGTCCAGAAGGTCCAACCGGACCCGGAGGCGTCGGGCACGACGGCGGCCGAGCAGGCCACGACGTCGGCCGAGGGCGACCTCACCGACCGCGACCGCGAGATCCTCGCCTTCGAGCGGCAGTGGTGGAAGTACGCCGGGGCGAAGGAGCAGGCGGTGCGCGAGCTGTTCGGCCTGTCCGCGACGCGGTACTACCAGGTCCTCAACGCCCTCATCGACTCGCCGGCGGCCCTGGCGCACGACCCGATGCTCGTCAAGCGGCTGCGGCGCATGCGCTCCACGCGCCAGCGCGCCCGCTCGGCGCGGCGCCTGTCGGACGGCCAGTCCTGACGACGCGGCGTCGTCGGCGTGGAGCAGCAGGCCAGGGCGACGCTGGGAGCACCCTGGACGGCCGGACGTTCGTACCGGCTACCCTGTCCGCCGTGAGCAAGAGCCATTACTCCTACCCGCCCGACGAGTTCGACGTCCGCGGGCCCGAGGGCACGCCGGTCGGTGTGCATCGTGAGCCTCGCAGCGGGTGGAGCTCCGTGTGGCCCTTCCTGCTGGTCGCCGTCGTCTTCGCCGGCATCGCCGTCGGAGTGGTGTCGTTCCTGTCCGACGACGGGCCCGACACGCCGCCGGCGGCGGAGCAGTCCACGGCGGCGGGCACCGACGAACCGAAGGCCACGGAGTCGCAGGACGCCGAGGGCGAGGAGACTCCGAGCGGCGACGCGAGCGAGGACCCGGCCGAGGACCCCACGGACGGGGAGTCGGACGACGCGGCCGCCGAGCTGCCGGGCGACCCGGGGGCGGCGAACCTCGCCGCGTCGGTCCTCGTGTTCAACGACATCTCGGGTGCCGAGTCGACCGGTCAGGCGGCCGCGGGACAGAGCGCCCTCGCGGGGGCGGGCTTCAGCGACGTCGGCGCGGCGAACGTCCCCGACGCCCTGGCGGGGGCCTACGACGACAGCACCGTGCTGTACGGCGCCGACCGCGCCGACACGGCCAGCGCCGTGGCCGAGGCGCTCGACATCGACCCGGCGAACGTGCAGGAGTCGGACGACGTCTCCGCCAGCCCCGAGGCCGTCTGGGTGGTGCTGAAGACGCCCGTCGGCTGACGGCCGGCGCTCTCGGCCCGCCACCCTGGATGGCCGACATTCCGGACATCGGTGCTTCCCTTGCCTCGACCGCCGCTACTAGGCTCCTTCTCACCGTGGGGTGCCTGCCCTGCGGCCGAGTAGCACAAGGAGAAGTACATGGCCCAGGGCACCGTCAAGTGGTTCAACGCGGAGAAGGGGTTCGGGTTCATCACCCCGGCCGCGGGCGGGCAGGACCTGTTCGTCCACTACAGCGCCATCCAGAGCGACGGATACCGCAGCCTGGACGAGGGGCAGAGCGTCGAGTTCGAGGTCGGGCAGGGGCAGAAGGGTCCGCAGGCCGAGCAGGTCCGACCGCTCTGACCTCGCGGGCACGCTGACGCAGCACGAGGCTGCCGCACCCCGGCCGCCTCACGGAAGGCCGGTGCCACCGCACGCACGGACGCGCGCGGGGGCACCGGCCTTCGTCGTGCCCGGGAAAGCTGCACGCCCTCGGCGAACGTCTTGCACTCGCCACCCGAGAGTGCCAATAATGGCTTAGCACTCTCGGTCGTCGAGTGACAGCCGCCCCCAGGGCGGGCGTTCTCTCAGGCCGCGGGTGAAGCACTCGGGTCGTTCGGTGAGACCCTCCGCGCGTGCGTGACCTGAACGTCGCGGGGTGGGTCGTCCGTCGCGGGCACCGGCCGGCCAACTCAGCCACCAGCGGAGGATCAGTCCCCATGGCCAAGATCATCGCGTTCGACGAGGAAGCTCGTCGGAGCATGGAGCGCGGGCTCAACCAGCTCGCCGACACCGTCAAGGTCACGCTCGGCCCCAAGGGCCGCAACGTCGTCCTGGACAAGAAGTGGGGCGCCCCCACGATCACCAACGACGGTGTCTCCATCGCCAAGGAGATCGAGCTCGACGACCCGTACGAGAAGATCGGTGCGGAGCTCGTCAAGGAGGTCGCCAAGAAGACGGACGACGTCGCGGGTGACGGCACCACCACCGCCACCGTGCTCGCCCAGGCGCTCGTGCGCGAGGGCCTGCGGGTCGTCGCCGCCGGCGCCAACCCGATCGCCGTCAAGCGCGGCATCGAGAAGGCCGTCGAGGCCGTCACCGAGCAGCTGCTGAACGCCGCGGTCGAGATCGAGACCAAGGACCAGATCGCCGCCACGGCCGCCATCTCGGCCGGCGACGCCTCCATCGGCGAGCTCATCGCCGAGGCCCTCGACAAGGTGGGCAAGGAAGGCGTCATCACCGTCGAGGAGTCGAACACCTTCGGCCTCGAGCTCGAGCTCACCGAGGGCATGCGCTTCGACAAGGGCTTCCTTGCCCGCTACTTCGAGACGGACCCGGAGCGCCAGGAGGCCGTCCTCGAGGACCCGTACGTCCTGATCGTCGAGTCGAAGATCTCGAACGTCAAGGACATGCTGCCGGTGCTCGACCAGGTCATGAAGGCCGGTCGCTCGCTGCTCATCATCGCCGAGGACGTCGAGGGCGAGGCCCTGGCCACCCTCGTGCTCAACAAGATCCGTGGCACCTTCAAGTCCGTCGCCGTCAAGGCCCCGGGCTTCGGCGACCGCCGCAAGGCCATGCTGCAGGACATCGCGATCCTCACCGGCGGCCAGGTCATCACCGAGACCGTCGGCCTCAAGCTGGAGAACGCGACCCTCGACCTGCTGGGCCAGGCGCGCAAGGTCGTCGTGACCAAGGACGAGACCACGATCGTCGAGGGTGCGGGCGACGCCGAGCTCATCTCGGGCCGCGTCAACCAGATCCGTTCCGAGATCGAGAAGTCGGACTCCGACTACGACCGCGAGAAGCTCCAGGAGCGCCTCGCCAAGCTGGCCGGCGGCGTCGCCGTCATCAAGGCCGGCGCGGCCACCGAGGTGGAGCTCAAGGAGCGCAAGCACCGCATCGAGGACGCCGTCCGCAACGCAAAGGCTGCGGTCGAGGAGGGCATCGTCGCCGGTGGTGGCGTCGCGCTGATCCAGGCCGGTGCCGCTGCGTTCCCGAAGCTGGAGCTCGAGGGCGACGAGGCGACCGGTGCGCAGATCGTGCGCGCCGCGATCGACGCCCCGCTCAAGCAGATCGCGATCAACGCCGGCCTCGAGGGCGGCGTCGTGGCGGAGAAGGTCCGCAACCTCACCCCGGGTCACGGCCTCAACGCCGCGACCGGCGTGTACGAGGACCTGCTGGCCGCGGGCGTCAACGACCCGGTCAAGGTCACGCGCTCCGCGCTGCAGAACGCCGCGTCGATCGCCGCGCTGTTCCTCACCACCGAGGCCGTCGTGGCCGACAAGCCGGAGCCGGCCTCGGCCGCTCCGGGTGGTGGCGACGGCGGCATGGGCGGCATGGACTTCTGATCCAGCCTGCCTGAGCCGGCGCCCACGCGCTGACGCACGACGGCGGTCATTAAGGCCGGTCGCTCGCTGCTCATCATCGCCGAGGACGTCGAGGGCGAGGCCCTGGCCACCCTCGTGCTCAACAAGATCCGTGGCACCTTCAAGTC
>NZ_JBSHCR010000060.1:0-26696 GCF_053615895.1 Isoptericola sp. NPDC055881 | reverse complement strand
CATTAGCGTGAGACACGAGGACCTCCGGGTTGTGAAGACTTCGACATCTCCACTAAGCCCGGAGGTCCTCCCTTCGACAACCCGAACTGGCACCAACCTCCTGGCCGGGTACACCTAGGGCGTCCCCTCAGGCGGTGCGGGCGGTCACCTGGCCCGCGCGTCGATCTCGTCGCGGCGAGCGAGCACGAGCCGGTCCACCACGTCGTCCGGCAGCGGCGCGTCCGGCTGGAAGGACACCGAGCCCTTCGTCGTCCGGAACCCGCCGAGGTCGCCCGCGAGCGCCGCGACCACCTCCGGGCTGAACGGGTAGAGGCCCACGTGGGTGCGGGTGACCATCGCGCTCACCAGGGGGCTGCCGCGGTAGCGCAGCGCCGGCATGCCGTAGCTGCGTCCTTCCTCGACGTCGGGCACGAGGGTGCGCGCACGGTCGTAGACGCGTGCGACGGCGTCGTGCTCGGGACCGGACAGCGTGGCCAGGTAGTCCTCGACGTCTCCCATGGGCCCATGCTGGGGTCCGGGGGGCCGGGCCGCATCCGGCGGGTCGAGCTCGGTCGGCCGGTTCGGTCCGCCGGTTCGGTGGGCGGCGTGCGTCACGTCGTCGCCCGCCGCGCCGTCGGGAGTACGGGGGCGGGAGGGCCGCCCCGGAGAGGATGGGCCCATGCCTCGCACGGACAGCTCGCCGCGCCGCCCTGCCGTACGCCCCGCCGCTCGCCTCGCCTCGGGGAGGGCGGCCGACCTCGAGGACCTGCGGCGCGTGGCGTTCGGGGCGGCGTACCGGATGCTCGGCAGCGTGACGGAGGCGGAGGACGTGGCCCAGGAGGCCATGCTGCGGGTGGCGCCCTCGGGTGCCGTGGACGCCGAGGTCCTCAACCCGGCGGCGTACACGACCACGGTGGCGACGCGCCTCGCTCTGGACGTGCTGCGCTCGGCCCGGGTGCGGCGTGAGTCGTACGTGGGCGAGTGGGTGCCGGAGCCGCTCGTGGGCGACGTCGTGGCCGCGGGGTCCGCGGGGCGGGAGGCGGCGGCGCACGCGGAGCTGGCGGACGACCTGTCGACGGCGTTCCTGGTGCTGCTGGAGATGCTCACGCCGTCGGAGCGGGCCGCCTTCCTGCTGCACGACGTGTTCGGATATCCGCACCGGGAGTCGGCCCAGGTGATCGGGACGACCGAGCTGGCGGCGCGGCAGCTCGCGTCGCGGGCGCGGCGCCGGGTGGCGGAGCACCGGGTCGTCGCGTCCGAGGGTCGTGGGGGGCGGCCTGACCCGCATGCGCAGGAGCTGGTCCGGCGGTTCATCGCGGCGACCGAGGAGGGGGATGTCGAGGCGCTGCTGGAGCTGCTCGCCGACGACGTCGCGCTCACGGGGGACGGTGGTGGCAACGTGCCTGTCGGGCTCGCGGTGTCCCGGCCTGTGGCGGGGCGGGTGGCCGTGGCGCGGTTGCTGTCGGGCTTCGCCCGGCGGGGCGCGCCGGCGCGGTTGGAGCTCGCGGTCGTCAACGGCGGCCCCGGCATGATCGCCTATGCGGACGAGTCGGTGGGCGGTGGTGTGATCGGCACGTACTCGCTGCAGGTGGCGGACGGGCGGATCGCGCGCATCGACGGGGTGATCAACCCCGAGAAGCTGCGGCACCTGGCTCCCCTGGCGGACCTCGACTCGGTCGCGGCCGCGCTCAAGGCCGTGGGGCGTCGGCGCCGGGGCGCAGCCCCACCGTCACCTTGAGCATGAGCAGCAGGCCGACGAGGATCACGAGGACGATGCCGAGGGTGCCCCAGATGGTCGCGCCCGTGATCGCGATGATGATCGTCCACGCCGACGGGGCGAGGAAGGACACCGCCCGGCCGGTGGTGGCGTAGAGGCCGAAGATCTCGGACTCGCGCCCGGCGGGGGCGACGCGGGCGAGCAGCGACCGGGAGGCGGCCTGCGCCGGGCCGACGAAGCAGGTCAGCGCGAGACCGGCCACCCAGAACACGACGGCGCCGAGCGGGTGCAGGGCGACCACGGCCAGCCCGCACCCGACCAGGCCCGTGAGCGAGCCGATGATCACGGCGCGCGGGCCGAACCGGTCGTCGAGGCGGCCGGACAGGATCGTGCTCAGTCCGGCGAGGAGGTTCGCGGCGATGCCGAAGGCCACGACCGCGTCGTCACCGAAGTGGAAGGACACCGCCGCGATGACGGCGCCGAAGGTGAACACGGCGGACAGGCCGTCACGGTAGACGGCGCTCGCGAGCAGGAACCAGAACGTGGGCCGCTCGTCGTGGTAGAGCGCGATGACGTCGCGCACCAGGACGACGTAGCCGGCGAAGAATCCGACCCGGGGCCGGTCGGCGGCGGGGGCTGCCTCGGGCACGTAACGGAACAGGGGCCAGGCGAAGGCGACGGTCCACAGCGCGCAGCCGACGGCGATGACCCGGTAGGCGAGGCCGTCGTCGGTGGGCATCCCCCACCAGTCGGCCGCCCGGGCGAGCACGACCAGCAGGAGGGCGACGATCCCGCCCAGGTAGCCCAGCCCCCACCCGAGACCGGACACCCGGCCCACGGTGGTCCGGGTGGAGACCTGGACGAGCATCGCGTTGTAGTTCACCCCGGCGATCTCGCTCGCGACGCTGCCGAGGGACACCAGCGCCGCGCCCAGCACGAACCACACGGGGTCGGCGCGCACCGCGAACAACGCGGCCATGCAGGCCACCATGACCACGGTGGCCCCGCCCACCCAGGCCTTGCGGCGTCCTTCGACGTCGGCGCGGCGCCCCAGGACGGGCGCGAGGAGCGCAACCAGGAGGCCGCCGAGGGTGATCCAGAGGCCGAGCCCGCTGGTGAGCCCGGCGAGCGCCCTCTCGTGCGCCGGGTCCGTCTCGGCGAGGGCCGCCACCTCGGGCTGCAGGAAGTCGTCGCTCGTGAGGTAGAGCGCCGTGAACACGAACGTGACGATCACGGTGTTGAAGGGCTGCGTGGCCCAGTCCCACAGCGCCCACGACACCACCTGGCGCCGGGGCACCGCTGGGGCCGGGTCCGCGCCGGCGGGGGCGGGGGTCACGGCGTCGGGCTCGACGTCATGGCTGGCCGCGGGCTCCCGCGCGGCGGGCTGGTCGCTCATGAGGCGCAGTCTGCCGGACGCGGGCCTCGTGCGGGAGAGGGCGGCGCGACGACGGTCCCCAGTCCCCCGTCGTCGCGCCCCCCGGCACGCCCGCGGCTACGATCGCGCCGTGCACGCCGCCTCCTTCGAGCCGCGCCGGGCCGCGCCCCGCGGCCCGGGCACCGGCCTCGCCTGGCGCGCCGACCGGCTGCTCGGCGCAGAGTTCGAGGAGGCTCCGCTCGGCCCCGCCACGTTGGTGCGGGCCCGCACCCGCCCGGACCGGCCCCGCGGCGCCGTGCTGCACGTGCACGGCTACAACGACTACTTCTTCCAGGCGCACCTCGCGCGCGCCGTCCGCACGGCGGGGTTCGCGTTCTACGCCGTCGACCTGCGCCGTGCGGGGCGCTCGCTGCTCGACGACGCCCGCCGCGCCGGTCCGTCCGCGCTGCCCCCGCACTATGCCGCGAGCCTGCGTGAGCCCGGCGCCGACCTGACCTCCGCGGCGGGAAGCGTCCGCGCCCTCGAGCCGGGGCTGCCCCTGGTGGTGCACGCGCACTCCACGGGCGGGCTCACCGCGACGCTGTGGTCCCACGCCGTGCGCGACGACCGTGGCGACGGCCCCGACCTGCTCGTGCTCGACTCGCCGTTCTTCTCCCTCGGCGGCACACGGCTGCAGGACGCCGGCCGGGCCACGGTGCTGGAGGTGCTGGGCCGGAGACGGCCGCTCGCCGTGGTCAGCGCCAACCCGTCCGTGTACGCGCAGCGCCAGCACGTCGACCACGGCGGCCGGTGGACCTTCGACACGACGCTCAAGCGCCCGGCGGGGCAGCCGGTGCGCGCGGGTTGGCTGCGCACCGTCAGCCGTGCCCAGGCACGCCTCGTCCGCGGCCTCGCGGTGCCCTGCCCGGTGCTCGTGGCACGCAGCGACACCTCCGGACCGGACCGCCCTGACAACCCGCGCCTGGACGCCCAGGACACGGTGCTCGACGTCGCCCGGATCGCAGCCCTGGCGCCGCGGGTGGGCCGCGACGTGCGCCAGCTGGTCGTCGCGGGCGGCGTGCACGACCTCGCTCTCTCCGCTGACGGGCCACGTCGGCACTACCTGGACGGTGTGCTCGGGTGGCTCGACGCGCGCCTGCCTGCCGTCGTCCCCCGCCCCGCTGAGGAGCACCCGTGAGACCTGCGCCCCCGCACCCGTACCTCGACCCGCGCGGACCGGACGGGTCGCCCCTGCGCGTGCTCGCCCTGGCCCACCGCGGCTTCTCCCACGGGCGGGCGAACCTGGAGAACTCGCTGGCGGCGTTCGCGGCCGCGGTCGACCTCGGATTCCGGTACGTGGAGACCGACGCCCACGGCACCGCGGACGGCGTCGCCGTGGCCCTGCACGACGTCTCCCTCGACCGCACCACCGACGCGTCCGGGCGGGTCGCCGACCTGCCGTGGTCCGTGGTCCGCCGCGCCCGCATCGGCGGCACGGAGCCGGTGCCGCGCCTGGACGACGTGCTCGGCACGTGGCCGGGGCTGCGAGTCAACATCGACGTCAAGGAGGACTCCGGGATCGCGCCGACGGCCGCGGCGATCGAGCGGACCGCCGCGCACGACCGCGTGTGCGTGACGTCGTTCGACGCGCGGCGCAGGCGCGCCACCCTCGCTCTGCTCTCCCGGCCGGTGGCGACGTCGGCCGGGCGGAGCGAGGTGGCCGGCTTCCTCGCGGGCGCACGGCTGCGGGTGGACCCCTGGGTACGGCGGTCGCTGCGCGACGTGCACGCCCTGCAGGTGCCCGTCGCCGAGGGCCGGCTGCGCGTGGTCGACGCGGTGACCGTCGCCGCCGCCCATCGGGCCGGACGGCAGGTGCACGTCTGGACGGTCGACGCGCCGGAGGAGATGCACCGGCTGCTCGACCTCGGCGTGGACGGCCTCGTCACCGACCGTGCCGACCTGCTGCGCGAGGTCTTGCTCGCCCGCGGGCAGTGGGCCTGAGCCGTCCCGAGGGAGCGCCGACCGCGCGGCTCAGGCGCGGCCCGACCCTGCCGTCACCACCGGCGCGGCGTCGTCGACCTCGACGCCCCACGCCTCGCGCACGAGCGTGCGGCCCTCCGGCGTCAGACCCAGCCCGCGCCCGGCGCCGCGCCGCACCACCCACCCGGCGTCGAGGAACCGCGACCCGACGGCTGCCCCGAGCGCACCGGCCAGGTGCACGCGCCGCTCGGTCCAGTCCACGCACGCCCGGGTGGTGGGACGCCGGGCACCCACCGCGGCGTCGACGTCGACGCCCACCCCACGCAGACCCGCCCGGCCCGCCCCGGTCAGCACGAGCACCTGCGGTTCGGCCAGCCAGCCGGCTCGCAGCCAGGCCTCGGTCAGACCCACGCCCAGGCGGCCGGCGAGGTGGTCGTAGCAGAACCGAGCCCCCGCCAGGCGCTCCGCCTCCCGGCTGCGCCGCAGCCCCACGACCGGTGCTGGCCCGGCCAGGGCGCCCAGAGCCTCGAGCGCGTCGGCCGTCTCCGTCCCCGCGATGGCGTAGTACCGGTGGCGACCCTGCGCACGGGCCGTGACGAGCCCGGCGTCGACGAGGACCGCCAGGTGCTCGGACGCGGCGGACGCGCCCACCCCGGCCGCCCGAGCCAGCTCACCGGCGGGCCGCGCCGTGCCGTCCATCAGCAGCCCCACCATCACCGACCGTGCGGGAGCGGCCAGCGCCCTGCCCACGCCGGTGAAGTCCCGGTCCCGGCCGACACCCCCGCGCGCCGTCGTCCCGCCGTCGGTCGTCCTCATGCGCCGACGATACGGCGGCCACGCTTCGGCCCCCACCGAAGCGTCGTCGGGCTACCGTCCCGGCATGAGCACATCGACGATCGCACCCCCGTCCCTGCAGGACCTCGAGGTCGCGCTCCCCGGACGCCCCGGCGCCCTGGCAGACCTCGGGGAGGCGCTCGGCCGCGCCGGGGTCAGCCTGGAGGGCGGCGGCGTGACCACCGTGGCCGGCCGCACCGTCGCCCACTTCCTCGTCGACGACGGTCCGCGCGCGCTGGCCGCCGTCGCGGCGACCGGGCTCGGCCCCGCCGCCACGCGCGACGTCGTCATGACCCGCCTGGACCAGGACGTCCCCGGGCAGATGGGCGCGTTCGCGCGGCGGCTCGGCGACGCAGAAGTCCCCGTGCAGCACCTGTACAGCGACCACGACGGCCACCTCGTGCTGCTGGTCGACGACGCGCACGCCGCCACCTGCCGTGCCGTCGTGCGTGCGTGGGACGCCGAACGCGACGGCGCCCGCCCGGCTCGCTAGAGGCCGAGCTGGACGGTCACCCCGGGCCGGCCCGTCGGCGGCTCCTTCGACACCTCCGCGTAGGCGGCGGCCAGCAGGGTCGGGTCAGGGCCCTCGAGACGCGTCGGCCTCGCGACGTCGTCCAGCACGACGAAGCGCAACAGGTTGCCCCGTGTCTTCTTGTCCCGCTGCATGGCCGCGAGGAGCTGGTCCCAGCGGTCGCCGCGGTACGTGGTCGGCAGACCGAGGGAGCTCAGGATCGCCCGGTGCCGGTCGACGACCGCGTCGTCGAGCTTGCCGCCCAGGCGGGCGAGCTCGGCGGCGAACACCATGCCGACCGCGACGGCCGCGCCGTGCCGCCACTGGTACCGCTCCGTCAGCTCGACGGCGTGGCCGAGGGTGTGGCCGTAGTTGAGGATCTCCCGCAGGCCCTGCTCCGTGAGGTCCTCCCCCACGACCCGGGCCTTGACGCGCACGGACCGCTCGATGAGCTCGGCCAGCACGGCCCACGTCTCGTCGGTCGCGTCCGCGCCCTTCCACTCCCGCAGCTCGTCCGCGTGGGCCTCCACGAGCTCGAGGATCCGCGGGTCGGCGATGAAGCCGGTCTTGACGACCTCCGCCATGCCCGCGACCAGGTCCCACCGGTCCAGGGACTCGAGGGCGGCGAGGTCGCACAGCACCCCCGCGGGCGGGTGGAAGGCACCCACGAGGTTCTTGCCCTCGGCCGTGTTGATGCCGGTCTTGCCGCCCACGGCCGCGTCCACCATGGCCAGGAGGGTGGTGGGCACGTGCACGACCTTGATGCCACGCAGCCAGGTGGCGGCGACGAAACCCGCGAGATCCGTCGTCGCGCCGCCGCCCACGGAGACGATCGCGTCCGACCGCGTGAAGTCGGCCTGACCGAGCACCTGCCAGCAGAACGCAGCCACCTGGGCGGTCTTCTGCTCCTCGGCGTCGGGTAGCTCGACGGCGAACGCCTCGTAGCCCTGGGCCACGAGGTCCTCGCGCACCGCCTCACCCGTCGTCTGGAGGGACGCGGGGTGCATCACCAGCACCCGGCGCACCCCGCCGCCGAGCAGCGACGGCAGCTCGCCGAGCAGATGCCGCCCGACGACGACGTCGTAGGGCTGCGCGCCCTGCACGGTCACCCGGACCGTCATGACTGGACCTCCTGTGCCGATGTGACGCCCGCGTGCACCTGGGCCGCGACCTCCTGGGGCGGCCGGTCGTCCGAGAGGACGTGCACGGTGGCGAGCCGCTCGTAGGTGGGCCGCCGCAGCTGCATCAGCTCGACCCACCGCGCACGGGGGTTGCCGACCAGCAGCGGGCGGGACTGGTTGAAGCCGACGCGGGGCGCGGCGTGGGCGAGCGCGACGTCGAGGAAGACGACCACGCCGCCGCACGCGACGTAGCCCTCGAGCGCGCGCTGGGTGTGCTCGTCCATGACGGCACCCCCACCGAGCGCGAGCACTCCCGGGTGCGACGCCAGCGCGGTCGTGACGGCCTCGCGCTCCAGCTCGCGGAACCGCGGCTCGCCGTCCTCGACGAAGATGTCTGCGACCGCCTTGCCGGCGACCTCCTCCACGTCCGCGTCCGTGTCGCGGAACGCGACGCCGAGCCGCTGCGCGAGCAGCCGGCCGATCGTCGTCTTGCCGCTGCCGGGCGGCCCGATCAGCACCGCCCGGGGCACCTCGGCCGTCATCGCAGCAGCTCGGGGATCGCGCCCAGGTACGCCTCGGCGTTGCGCCGCACCTCGGCCACGGAGTCCCCGCCGAACTTCTCCACGACGGCCTGCGCCAGCTCCAGCGCGACCATCGCCTCGGCGACCACCGCAGCGGGCGGCACGGCACAGACGTCCGAACGCTGGTGGTGGGCGGTGACCGCCTCGCCCGTCGCGACGTCGACCGTCGCCAGCGCGCGCGGCACGGTCGAGATCGGCTTCATCGCGGCGCGCACGCGCAGCACCTCGCCGTTCGACATGCCGCCCTCGATGCCGCCGGCGCGGTTGGACCGTCGGTGGATGTGCCCGTCGTCCCCGCGCTCGATCTCGTCGTGCGCGGCCGAGCCGCGGCGGCGCGCGGTGCGGAAGCCGTCGCCGACCTCGACCCCCTTGATCGCCTGGATGCCCATGAGCGCTCCCGCGAGGCGGGCGTCGAGACGGCGGTCGCCCTGCACGTAGCTGCCGAGGCCGGTGGGCACGTCGTAGGCGAGCACCTCGACGACACCGCCCAGGGTGTCGCCGTCCTTGCGGCACTCGTCGATCTCCGCCACCATCGCGGCGCTCGTCGTGGCGTCGAAGCAGCGCACCGGGTCCGCGTCGAGCGCCGCGACGTCACCGGGCTCGGGCAGCTCGGCCCCCTCCGGGACCTCGACCGGGCCGATCGCCACGACGTGGGACACGAGCCGCACGCCGACCGCCTGCTCCAGGAACCTCGCCGCGACGACACCGAGCGCCACGCGCGTCGCGGTCTCGCGGGCGCTGGCGCGCTCCAGGACCGGACGGGCGTCGTCGAAGCCGTACTTGCGCATCCCGACGAGGTCGGCGTGGCCCGGGCGGGGTCGCGTGAGCGGGCGGTTGCGCGCGATCTCACGCTCGTCACCGGTGCCGGCGTCCACGAGGAGCGCCTCGCGCTCGACCGGGTCCGGCGACATCACCTCGGTCCACTTCGGCCACTCGGTGTTGCCGATCTCGAACGCGAGCGGTCCGCCCTGCGTGACGCCGTGACGCAGCCCACCGAGCACGCGGACCTCGTCCTGCTCGAACTTCATGCGAGCGCCGCGCCCGTACCCCAGGCGCCGGCGCGCCAGGGCGGCCCGGAGGTCGTCGGTCACGACCTCCACCCCCGCCGGCAGGCCCTCCAGCACCCCGACGAGTGACGGACCGTGCGACTCCCCCGACGTCATCCAGCGCAGCATGCCTGCGATTCTTCCACGCCCGCGGCAGGGGTCGGTGCGGCGGTCAGGAAGCGGACGCCGGTGCCGCCAGCGCTCCCGCCAGGGCCGCGTCCATCGCGCCGACCGGCGCCGGGCGCCCCGTCATGAGGCGCACCTGCTCGACAGCCTGGTGCAGCAGCATCCGTTCGCCCCCGACGACCGTGCCGCCGGCGGCGGCCCAGGCCATGGCGAGCGCGGTAGGGCGCGGGTCGTAGACGACGTCGAGCAGGACGCCCGTCGGAGCGCCGCCATGGGCGGAGAGCGCGGCGCCCACCGGGTCGGCGGCATAGGCCGGCATCGTGGACACGACGACGTCCGCCTCCCGCAGCGCCCCGAGCGACGCGGACGCGTCGAGCACCTCGAAGCGCGGGGTGACCCCCATGCGGGCGGCCGCCTCCTGGAGCGTCGTGGCGCGACCCAGCGACCGCACCAGCACGCGCGGGGACGTGCAGCCCAGCTCGCCCAACGCCGCGAGGGTGGAGGCCGCCGTGGCGCCGCCGCCGAGGACGACCGCGCTCCGGGCTCGGGCGTCGCCTCCCCTGCCCTGTGCCGCGAAGCCCTCGCGCAGGGCGGCGACGAGCCCGTACACGTCGGTGTTGGTGCCCGTGAGCGTGATGCCGCACTGCGCGGGGCCGACGAGCACCGTGTTCACGGCACCGACGGCCACCGCGAGCGGGTCGACGTGGTCCACGAGGTCGATCACCGCCTGCTTGAGCGGCATCGTGACGCTGAGCCCGGCCCAGCCGAGGTCCAGCCCGCGCACCAGCGCCGGCAGGTCGTCGACGGTCGTGTCGATCGCCGTGTACTCCCACCCGGCCAGGCCGAGCGCCTCGTAGGCGGCGGTGTGCAGCACGGGCGAGAGCGAGTGCGCCACGGGGTGGCCCAGCACCGCCGCGCGTCGGGAGACGGTCATGTCAGCCGGCGTTCTCCGCTTGCCACTGCTTCAGCTCGGCGACGTACTTCTCGTGCTCCGCGTTCGTCGACGAGAACTTCGTCTCGCCCGTGTCGAGGTTCACCGTCACCCAGAAGAGCCAGTCCCCGTCCGCGGGGTGCCCGACCGCCTCGATCGACGCGGCACCCGGGTTCGAGATGGGCGTGGGCGGGAGCCCGACGTGGGCGTACGTGGAGTAAGGGTCGTCGGGGTCGTGGATGTCGTCGTAGGTCAGCTCGGTCCCCGGCTTCTTCAGGCCGTAGGCGCTGGTCGCGTCGATCTGCAGCGGCATCCCCTGGTCGAGCCGGTTCTCGATCGCCCGGGCCATCTTGGGGCGGTCCGCGTCGTGCTTGGCCTCCCGCTCGACGAGGGACGCCTTGACGAGGGTGTCCTCCCAGTCGGCCTTCGCGACGCCCGCCGCCTCGAGCTCTGCGGAGGTCTGGTCGACCATCGCCGTCAGCAGCGACGTCGCGTCGTCGCCCGGCTGCACGCTGTACGTCTTCGGGAAGAGCCACCCCTCGGCGTTGCCGTCCGCCTGCTTCGGCAGCCCGAACGACTTCGGGGACTTGAGCGCCTGCTCGAGCTCGTCCTTCGTGATCGTGGTGACGGACGCGACCTTCTCCACGATCTGCGCGACCGTGTAGCCCTCGGGGATGGTCACGTTGGTCTGCAGCTTCTCGTTCTTCACCAGCGCTGCGACAGCGTCCGACGCCTTCATCTCGGCCTGGAGCTGGTAGGTGCCGGGCTGGATGCCCGCGGCGGCCGGGTTCTCGCTGAACGCGTCCGTGAACGCCCCGACGCTGGCCACCACCCCGGCGTCCAGGAGCACCGCGCCCATCTTGCCGCCGGTCGCGCCCTCGGGGATGACGACCTCGACGGGGTCACCGCCGGGGCCGGGGTAGTCCTCGTTCTGCGACCCGACGAAAGGCAGGTCCCCCAGGAGGGAGTCCATCCGGTCCCACAGCAGGTAGCCCCCGGCGCCGACGAACGCGAGCACCACGACCAGGATCACGGCCGTGCGCTGGCGGCGCCGGCGCTTGCGCTTGGCGGCGGCCCGCCGGCCGGCGGCCGAGCGACGCCGCGAGGGTGCCGCAGGCGCCTCCTGCAGGGCGGGATGCTCGAAGAGGTCCGTCACGCCGGGAACTTCTTTCTGACTGGGCCTGGGATGGGCACGGTGGTCTGCTGCTGTCCGGGCTGGTCAGGCGCCCGGCGGCCGCAGCTCGACGAGCTCGCCGGCACGCCCCCCGGCCGTCCGCTCCGCGTCGAGTGCAGATTGCAGAATGATAACGGCTGCGGCCTGGTCGACGACAGACCGGTGTGTCTTGGTGCGTCGCCCTGCCGAACGCAGCTGTGCGTGCGCGGTGACGGTGGTCATCCGCTCGTCCACGAGGCGGACCTCGACAGGCGCGATCGTGGTGGCCAGCCGCGTCGCGAACTCGCGCGCGTCCGCGGTGGCGGCACCCTCCGCCCCGGACAGGTGCCGGGGCAGCCCGACGTACACGACCGCCGCGAACCGGTCCTCGACCTCGGCGGCGATCCGGGCCACGTCCGCGGTCACCGCGGGCGTGCCCTCGGAGCCGACAGGCACGTCGAGCACCCGCGGCACGGTCTCGACCGGGGTCGCGACCAGGCCGTCCGGGTCGCTGCCGGCGAGGCCGATGCGGGCCTTGCCGACGTCGACGCCGAGGCGCGCGCCCCGCGGCAGCCCGCGGGGCGCGTCGTCTCCCGGCGGCACCGGTACCGTCACGCGGTGGCCTGCGCCGCGCGGACGCCGTCGCCCACCGCGGCGAGCGCGCCCGGCAGCGCGGAGGCGTCGGAGCCGCCGCCCTGGGCCAGGTCCGGCTTGCCGCCGCCCCCGCCGCCCAGCGCCGTCGCCGCGGCCTTGACGAAGTCCCCCGCGCGCAGGCCCGCCTCGCGGGCACCGGCGTTGGTCGCCACGACCACGAGGGGACGACCGCCCGCGACGCCACCGACCGCGACCAGCGCCGGCTCCGCCTCGCCGAGACGTCCGCGCACGTCGAGCGCGAGGGCGCGCAGGTCGTCCGCCGACGCCACCTCGCCGGCGTCGTGCGCCACGACGCGCACCGCGCCGACACGCTCCGCCTGCGCGGCGAGCGTGCCCGCCACCGCGAGGAGGCGGTCCTGGCGCAGGCCGGCCAGCTCCTTCTCGGTCTCCTTCAGACGAGACAGGAGCGACCCCACGCGGTCGGTCAGCTCGTCCGGGCGGGCGCCGAGGAGACCGGTGAGCTGGCCCACCAGGGCGTGCTCCTTGGCCTGGAAGCCGTACGCCCCGTCGCCCACCAGGGCGTCGACGCGCCGCACGCCGGAACCGATGGACGCCTCGCCGAGCAGCGCGACGCGACCCACCTCGCCGGTGGCCTTCACGTGGGTGCCGCCGCACAGCTCACGCGACCAGTCGCCGCCGATGGACACGACGCGCACGGTGTCGCCGTACTTCTCGCCGAACAGCGCCATCGCGCCGAGCTCGCGGGCGCGCTCGATCGGCATCGTCGAGTCCGTGACCTCGAGGTTCTCGGTCAGGCGGGCGTTCACCCGCTCCTCGATCTCGCCGAGGGCCTCCGAGGCGACCGGGGTCGGGGAACGGAAGTCGAAGCGCACGCGGCTCGGGGCGTTCTCCGACCCGGCCTGGGTGCGGTCGGGGCCGACCATCTCGTGCAGCGCCTTGTGGATCATGTGCGTGGCCGAGTGGGCGCGGCTGATCGCGACGCGGCGCGCCACGTCGATCGTCGCGAGGCCCGGGTCGCCGAGCGCGACCGTGCCCTCCACGAGGCGGCCACGGTGCACGGACAGGCCCTTGACGGGGCGCTGCACGTCGTCCACCTCGATGGTCGCGCCGCCGTCGAGCACGATCGTGCCCTGGTCCGCGAGCTGGCCGCCGGCCTCCGCGTAGAACGGCGTGCGGTCGAGGACGACCTCGACGTCGGCGGGCGCGGTCGCGGCAGGCGCAGGGACGCCGTCGACCAGCAGGCCCGCGACGGTCACCGCGGCCTCCGTGTCCGTGTACCCGAGGAACGCGACCGGTGCGGCGAGCTCCTTGTTCAGGGTCTCGTAGGAGCGCAGGTCGGCGTGGCCCGTCTTCTTCGCGAGCGCGTCCGCGCGGGCGCGCTGCTTCTGCTCCGCCATGAGGTCGCGGAACGCCTTCTCGTCCACCTGGACGCCCTGCTCCGCCGCCATCTCGAGCGTCAGGTCGATCGGGAAGCCGTAGGTGTCGTGCAGCTGGAACGCCTCGGCGCCCCCGAGCACCGGCGTGGCACCGTCCGAGCCCTGCGTCGCACGGGACTTCGCCCGGCCGACGGCGGTGTCCAGGATGGTCGTGCCCTGCGCCAGGGTGCGCCGGAAGGCGTCCTCCTCGGCGTACGCGACGTCGCCGATGCGGCCGAACTCCGCCTCGAGCTCCGGGTAGGAGGCCTTCATCGCGTCCTTCGACACGGGCAGCAGCAAGGGCAGCGCCACCTCGTCCACGCCGAGGAGGCGCACGGCACGCACCGCGCGACGGATGAGGCGGCGCAGCACGTAGCCGCGACCCTCGTTCGAGGGGCGCACGCCGTCACCGATCACCATGAGCGACGAACGGACGTGGTCCGCGATGACGCGCATGCGCACGTCGTCCTCGGGGTCGGCGCCGTAGCGCTTGCCCGTCATCTCCTCCACGCGAGCGATGACGGGGTACACCTCGTCGATCTCGTAGAGGTTCTCCTTGCCCTGCAGCAGGTAGGCGATGCGCTCCAGCCCCGCACCCGTGTCGATGCTCTTGTGCTCGAGCTCGCCCAGCAGCGGGTAGTTCTTGCCCTGTCCCTCGCCCCGGACGAACTCGTCGAAGACGAGGTTCCAGATCTCGAGGTAGCGGTCGCCGCCCGGGTCCACGGTGCCGCCGACGGCGTCGGGGCCGTAGGCCGGTCCGCGGTCGTAGTGCCACTCGGCGCACGGACCGGCGGGGCCCGGCTGGCCCGTGTCCCAGAAGTTCTCCTCCCGCGGCAGGCGCACGACGTGCTTCGGGTCCAGGCCGACGCCCTTCGTCAGCGCCTCGTACGCCTCCGCGTCCTGCTCCCAGATCGTGACCCACAGGCGGTCGCCGTCGAGCCCGTAGCCGCCCTTGCCCTGCTCGGACGTCAGCAGCTCCCAGGCGAAGTCGATCGCCTCGCGCTTGAAGTAGTCGCCGAACGAGAAGTTGCCGTTCATCTGGAAGAACGTGCCGTGCCGCGTGGTGCGGCCCACGTTCTCGATGTCGTTGGTGCGCAGGCACTTCTGCACGCTGGCCACGCGAGGCCACGGCGCCGGCTCGGTGCCCAGGATGTACGGGATGAAGGGCACCATGCCGGCGATCGTGAAGAGGATCGACGGGTCCGGCGAGACCAGAGGAGCGCTCGGCACGACGGCGTGCCCCTGCGACTCGAAGTAGTCGAGCCAACGCTTACGGATCTCGGCGGTGCGCATGGTGTCCCTCGAAAGTGTCTTGCCGGTATGGCTGGAACGGGTGGTGTCAGGCATGGAGACGGGCGTGCTCCGTGGCCGCCCGTCGGGGGCGACCGTGGCTATTGTCCCGTGCGCCGGAGGTGGTCGGTACGAGATTTCGCCGAGCGCGTCTCAGAATGAGTAGCCGAGATCGGCCTCGTCGGCGGCGACCTCGGCGTCCGGGTCGGCGGCGTGCCGAGGGTGACCTGGACGGGCAGGTCCGCCGCGGCGCAGGTCGGCGGTGCTGAGACCGCTGGCACGCACGTCCTGGGGGGCGGGCTGCCCCTCGGCGAGCAGCGCGGCGGTGAGCTCGGCCTCGCGCGCGGTGCGGGCCTGCGTGAAGTCTCGTCGGAACGTGGCGACGAACGTCTCCGCCCGCTGCCCCGCGTCCTGCGCTGCCCGCCCGGCGCGGTCCACCACGGCCTCCGGGGCGTACTGCGCGACGAGCTTCCGGCCCTGCCGCACGACGACGACGGTGACCGCGACGCCGACCCCGACCCAGAAGAGCCGGCGCATCACCGGCCCGCCTTCGCGGACCTGCTCGCACGAGAGGCCCCCGCGAACGCCTGGCGCACGCCGTAGGAGAACGCGGCGACCTTGACGAGCGGCCGGCCGAGCGTCGAGGCGTACAGCCCCGCCAGCGCGGACACGTTCTCGCTCACCTGGGCGGCCGACGTGGTGATCGTGTCGACCTTCACCAGCTGGTCGTTGGTCGACGCCACGGTGGTGGCGGCCTCGTCGAGGATCGGCACGGAGTGCTCCGTGACCTCGCGGATCGAGCGCGTCGCCTCGTCGAGCACGCGGCCCAGCTTGACCAGCGGGATCGCGAGCAGCCCCACGAGCAGCACGAACGCGACGGCCGCGATGAGCCCGGCCACGTCACCCATCGACATCAGATCTCTCCTCGTACAGGCGTCAGACGGTCGGTCGTCACCCTATCCCGGGCGACCACCTGAGACGGCGGACGCCCCGCCCCCCGCGACGGCGGGTGACGGGGCGTCCTGAGCTGCAGGGTTCCCTGCGGAGCTCGAGCGGGTCAGCGCGCGTAGAACTCGACCACGAGCTGCACCTCGCAGGTCACGGGGACCTCGGCGCGCTTCGGCTTGCGGGTCAGCGTGGCCGACAGCTTCTCGAGGTTCACGTCGAGGTAGCCCGGGACGGCCGGCAGGACGTCGCGGTGCGCGCCGGCGGCGGCGACCTGGAACGGCGTGGTGGCCTGCGACTTCGGCTTGACCTGGATGGTCTGGCCCGGCTTCACGCGGAACGACGGGCGGTCGACGATCTTGCCGTCCACCAGGATGTGACGGTGCGTCACGGCCTGGCGGGCCTGCAGGATGGTGCGGCCGAAGCCGGCGCGCAGCACGAGCGCGTCGAGACGCGTCTCCAGGTCCTCGACCATGACCTCACCGGTCAGGCCCGGGTGCTTGCGGGCGGTCTCGTAGACCTTGACGAGCTGCTTCTCGCGCAGCGCGTACTGGGCGCGCAGACGCTGCTTCTCGCGGAGACGGACCGCGTAGTCCGACTCGGTGCGACGACGAGCGCGGCCGTGCTCACCCGGGGGGTAGGGGCGCTTCTCGAAGTGGCGAACGGCCTTCGGGGTCAGCGCGAGGCCGAGCTTGCGGCTCAGGCGGACCTGGCGGCGCGACTTGGTGACAGCGGTCACTGGTGCTTCCTGTCCTTCGTGGATGGATGAGGTCACACCCGACGACGACCCAGAGGGGAGGTCGGGTGCGGGACCAGCCGATGGAACGCCCTGCGCGGTGGCGGGGTGCTCGCGGGGCCGAGGTCCCAGGCGGTCGCCGGAAATGGCAACCGCACCATGTTAGCGCATGCTGCGCTCGCCCTCGGCCCCGCCCCGTGCTGCGGCGACGGCGCGGGGCACGCGTGCGCCCCCGGGCCGTCAGGCAGCCCGGGGGCGCAGCCGCGCTCGTGCGTCAGTCCTGGACGTATCAGTCCTGGACGTGGTGGTTCTGTCGGCGTCGCAGGACCAGCACGAGCCCGCCCGCGATCACGAGGAGGACTGCCGCACCCAGCACGGCGAACGTCGTGACGCTCAGACCGGTCTGCGGCAGCTCCGGGTCCGGGACGACCGGGGCTGCCGCGCTGGGCGTGGGCGTCGGGTCCACGGCGGGCACGGGGGCGGGGGCGATGTCGACCCCGGCCTCGTCCTGCTCCTGCAGCGGGGTGCCCTGCGACGTGAGGGCCGTGGCGCCCGCGGTGTTGTTCACCCGGCCGTTGGCCACGTCGGCCTCCGTCACGGTGTAGGTCGTGGTGCACTCGACCTGCTCCCCCGGTGCCAGGGACACGCCCTGGCCGTCGGAGTCACCGGCCCGGCACTCCAGGTCGGTCAGGTCCCCGGCGCCGATGAACTCCGTCTCGGAGACCTCGACGTCGCTCAGCGCCACGTTGCCCGCGTTGGCCGCCACGATCGTGAAGGTCACGACGTCGCCCGGCTGGGCGCTGGACACGTCCGCGGTCTTGGTCAACTCGAGCACCGCACGCGTGTCCGTCGGGGTCGAGGCCGTCGCGGTGCTCGGCACCACGTCGACCCCCGTCGGGGCCGCGGCGACGGTGGTCGCCGTGTTCTCCACGGAGCCGGCCTCGACGTCGGCGTCGGTCACCAGGTACGGCGCGGAGGCCGCGCACGACGTGATCGCCCCCGGGGCGATGGAGAGAGCGTCGCACGCGACGGTGATGCCGGCCTCGGTGAGCATGGGGTCGTCCACGCCCACGGAGGCCAGGGTCACGTTGCCGGTGTTCAGCACCGTGAACGTGTAGTCGATGCCCTCGCCCTCGTCCGCCAGGCCGTCCTCGTCCTCGTCCTCGACGGTCGCCGTCTTGGTGAGCTCGGTCGACGCCGTGCGCGCCGCCGGGAGGTTCGCGCTGTCGGAGCCGTCCAGCTGCTCGCCGTACGGTCCCGTGGCGGTGACCGTCGCCATGTTGTCCACCGTGCCGGCGTCGATGTCCGCCTGCACCACCGTGTAGCTGGCGGTGCACGACAGGCTCTCGCCCGGGGCCAGCACCGCGGGAGCACCCGGCTCGCAGGTCAGGCCGCCCAGGTCACCGGCACCGGAGAACTGCGAGTCGTCCACCTGGACGTCGCGCAGGGGCACGTTGCCGTCGTTCGTCGTGACGAGGGTGTAGGTCACCTCGTCGCCCGCTGCGAGGCCGGTGACGTCGGGCGCGTCCACGGTCTTGACGAAGCTGAGCGACGGGGCGGCCGCCGTCACCGGGGTGGACGTGCGAGACGCCCCGGACATCACGCCGATGCCGCCGACGGCCTGACCGGTCGCCTTCGCCGTGTTGTCCACCGCACCGGCCGACTCGTCGTCGGCGGTCACCTCGAAGGTAGCCGAGCAGTCCATCGACGCCCCTGCCGCCAGCGACGTCTCCGGGCACGTCAGGTCGGCGACCTTCGGGTCGTCGACCGCCACGTCGTCCAGTCGCACGCCGCCCGTGTTCGTCACCGTGAACGCGTAGGAGATCACGTCCCCGCGGTCCGTCAGCCCGTCGGAGTTCACGTCGTCGATGCCCGCGACGCTCTTGGCCAGCTCCAGGTTCGCCACCGCGAACTCCACCGCCGCGTCGGCCGGAGCCGCCAGACCCACCAGCTCGGTCAGCTGGTCGGCGCCGTTCGTGTACGTCCCGGCCTTCGCCGAGGTCACGTCGAGGCTGATCGTGCACGACGCCTCCTGGCTCGCGAGCGACCCACCGGAGACCACGACCTTCTCGGCACCTGCCGCGGCGTCCACCGTCGCGTCCGTGCACTGGTTGTCGACGTTCGGCACCGCGGCGGCCGTCAGACCCGCCGGCAGCGCGTCCGTGAAGCCCCAGCCGTCCTTCGCCGCGAGCTCGGACGTGTTCGTCACCGTGAACGTCAACCGCGACTTTCCGCCCACGGCCACCGTCGCCGGCGCGAACTCCTTCGACAGCTGCGGCGTGACGTCCAGCACCTGGATGTTGTCGTACGCGCCGTCGTTGCCTGCTCCGCTACCGGTCTCGTTGCGCAGCACGACGTCGAACGACCCGCCCGACAGCAGCGTGGACGAGTCCGCCGCGAACGACCCCGCCTGCACCGGGACGTTGGCGCCGTTCGCCGCCACGCCCGTGAACGACGACGACCGGGGGTCCTCGCACGGGTCGATCGCCGCGTCCGACACGGGGATCTGCGTGCCCGTCGCGTCCACGAGGTAGAACCGCAGCGCGGGGTGGTTGGGAGAGTTGCAGTTCGTGGCCGCGGCGTCCACCGAGAACGTGACGAACCGGTTGTCCGCCGCCAGAGCCAGCGGTGTAGCCGTCCGGAACTGCACCGCGTCGTCGGGGCCGTCACCGGCGGTGTAGGAGGCAGCTGCGGCGTTGAGCGCCGGGTCGGCCGCACCCTGCAGCATCCCCAGCGCGTACGACAGCCCGGTGAGCCGGTTGTACGAGTAGCCCCCGGTGCTCAGGGCGGAGCAGTCGCCATCCTGCCGAGGACTCGTCTGGTCGACGATGAACCCGTTGCAGTTCGGACGGCTCACCCAGAAGTCGTCGCCCGTGTAGGACGGCCCTTGCGCCCCCACGTAGTCGGTCAGCAGCACGTTCGCACCGTCACCTGCCGCCTCGAAGTCCTCGGCGAACAGCACCTGAGGGTCCGCCGGCGCCGGCGCAGCCGCCGCCACACCACCAGCCGTCGACGCACCCGGCGTCACCGCCGCTGCCAACGTCGCCCCCGAGAACGCCGCCGCCGGCAGCAGTGCCGCGAGCGAGCCCGCCAGAACGCCGCGAGCGCGCCGCGACCTTCCTCCTTGTCGATCAGACCTCATGCCCATCCCCATCGTCGTCCTTCACAGATCGAGCACAAGGCTGTCTGCTCGGACAGAGGGTCTGAGTGGGACTGCGGTCACCGGCGGCCTCGGGGAGTAGCCGCTGAGTAGTGCCAGATGTGTCACAAGTGGAGCGGACCGACGACCGCGGCACCGTGCTCGGCCCCCGTCCGGAGGACGAGACGGTCAGGCTCCGTCGAGGATCTGACGGATCCGGGTGAGCCGGTCCGTGACCTGCTTCTCGAAGCCGCGGTCGCTCGGCGCGTAGTAGCGCCGACCGGCGAGCTCGTCGGGCAGGTACTGCTGGGCGGCGATCGCGTGCGGCGCGTCGTGCGCGTACCGGTACCCCTTGCCGTGGCCGAGCCCTTCGGCACCGGCATAGTGCGCGTCGCGCAGGTGCGCGGGCACCACGCCCGCCTTGCCGGCGCGCACGTCCGCGAGCGCCGCGTCCACGCCGAGGTAGGCGGCGTTGGACTTGGGCGCGGTCGCGAGGTGCACGACCGCCTCCGCGAGGACGATGCGCCCTTCCGGCATGCCGATGAGCTGGACGGCCTGTGCGGCGGCCACGGCCGTCTGGAGGGCGGACGGGTCGGCCATGCCGACGTCCTCGGCGGCGGAGATCACCAGCCGACGGGAGATGAACCGGGGGTCCTCCCCTGCCGCGATCATGCGGGCGAGGTAGTGCAGGGCGGCGTCGACGTCGGAGCCCCGGATCGACTTGATGAAGGCTGACACCACGTCGTAGTGCTGGTCGCCGTCGCGGTCGTAGCGCACGGCGGCGACGTCGACGGCGCGCTCGACGGTGTCGAGGTCGACGGGGACCGCGGCGTCCTTCGCGCGGCCCGGGTCGGCGTCGGCGAGCGCCGCGCCGGCGGCGGCCTCGAGGATGGTCAGCGCCTTGCGGGCGTCGCCCCCGGCCATCCGCACGAGCTGGTCCTCGGCGTCGTCGGCCAGGGCGACGGTGCCGCCCAGCCCTCGCTCGTCCTCGACGGCGCGGCGCACCAGGGCGCGGACGTCGTCCGCGGTGAGCGGCTTGAGGGTGAGCAGCAGCGAGCGGCTCAGCAGCGGGGAGTTGACGGAGAAGGACGGGTTCTCCGTGGTGGCGGCGACGAGGGTGACCCAGCGGTTCTCGACGCTGGGCAGCAGGGCGTCCTGCTGCGTCTTGGAGAACCGGTGGACCTCGTCGATGAAGAGCACGGTCTCCTCGCCGCCGGTGGCGAGGCGGCGGCGGGCGTCCTCGACGACCTGGCGGACCTCCTTGACTCCGGCGGTGACGGCGGAGAGCTCGACGAACCGGCGGCCCGACGACGTCGCGACCAGGTAGGCGAGCGTCGTCTTGCCGACGCCGGGCGGGCCCCACAGGATCACGGAGCCGGGCGCGGCGCGGCGGGCGGACTCGTCGTCGGGCTCCACGAGGCGGCGTAGCGGCGAGCCGGGGACGAGGAGGTGGGCCTGGCCGGCGACCTCGTCGAGGGTGGCCGGGCGCATGCGGACGGCCAGCGGGGCGCTGGGGCCGGAGCGTCCGGTCGCCGGGGTGCCGCGGGTGCCGGTGAGCGCGGCGTCGAACAGGTCCATGGGCCCAGCCTACGGAGCGCCACCCACGCGCCCGTCCCTAGGGTGGGTCCATGGTGGGCGGCATGGTGGGCGGCACGGTGGGCGGCACGGTGGTGGACGGGGACGCCGACGTCGTGGTCGTCGGGGCAGGGCCGACCGGCCTGCTCCTGGCCGGGGACCTGGCGGTGGCGGGCCTGCGGGTCACGGTGCTCGAGAAGCGGGCTGCGGGCCTGAGCAACCTCACGCGAGCGTTCGCGGTGCACGCGCGGAGCCTGGAGACGCTCGACGCGCGCGGCCTGGCCGACGAGCTGGTGTCCACGGGCCGGCCGGTGCGTGGGCTGCGGGTGTTCGGGAAGGTCGAGGTTCGCCTGGACACGCTCCCGGGCCGGTTCCCGTTCGTGCTGGTCACCCCGCAGTACGAGGTGGAGCGCCTGCTGCACCGCCGGGCGGCGTCGGCGGGAGTCCGCTTCCGCCACGACGTGCGCGTCACGGGGCTCGTCCAGGACGACGACGGGGTGTCGCTCGCGACGGTCGGGCCGGAGGGTGCGGCCCAGGTACGGGCACCGTGGGTGGTGGGGACGGACGGTGTGCGCTCGACCGTCCGCCGTGCTGCTGGCCTCCCGTTCCCCGGCGAGACGGTGGTCCGCGCGATGGTGCTGGCGGACGTGCGCCTGCACCGGCCGCCGGACGACGTCCTCACGATCGCGTCCAGCGGGGGCTCGCTGGGGTTTCTCGCCCCGTTCGGCGACGGTTGGTACCGCTTCATCGGCTGGGACGAGGGGCTCGACCCGGGCGAGGACGGCGGCGTCGCACCGGTCGCCCCTGGCCTGGAGGAGGTCCGGGCCTTGGCGCGCGCGACGCTCGGGGACGACCTCGGGATGCACGACCTGCGCTTCGCCACCCGGTTCGCCGCTGACGAGCGCCAGGTGCCCCGGTACCGCGCCGGCCGGGTGCTGCTGGCGGGCGACGCCGCGCACTGCCACAGCCCGGCGGGCGGCCTCGGCATGAACACCGGTCTCCAGGACGCTGCGAACCTGTCCTGGCGACTGGCCGCGGTGGTCCGCGGCGCGGACGGCGAGGTGCTCGACGGCTACGGGGAGGAACGACACCCCGTGGGCGCGCAGGTGCTGCGCACGAGCGGCGCGATGCTGCGGCTGGCGACCCGCCCGGGGGCGACGGCGGCCGCCCTGCGCGCCGTCCTGGCCGCTGCGCTCGCGCGCGTCGCCCCCGCCCGGCGGCGTGCCGCCCTGACCGTGTCTGCCCTCGGCGTGCGGTATCCCGCGCCGCCCGGTGCCCATCCCGCGGCCGGCCGCCGGCTGCCGGACCTGCCGCTGGTCCCCGGGGCGGGCGGCGCACGCCTGGCCGAGGCGCTGCGGGCCGGGCGGTTCGTCCTCGTCGTGCCGGGCACGGGCCCGGCGGCACCGCTCCCTCCCGCGCCGGGCGAGCTCAGCGGGGAGGAGCGGGTGGTGGTGCGGCGTGCCGACGGGCAGGCCTCGACCCTCCTCGTGCGCCCGGACGGCTACCTCGCCGACGCGGCCGGTCCCGGGTCGGCGTCGCCGTCGTCGCCGTCGTCGCCGTCGTCGCCGTCGGCGAGCAGCGCCTGACGCAGTCCGTCGGGCAGGTCAGGGGGCACGTCGGGCGGCACCGCCAGGGCGTGCAGCGCTCGCGAGTAGTAGTTGCGCAGCGACGCGGCGAGCACCACGTCGACGATCTGCCGGTCGGTGAAGCCCGCGTCGCGCAGTCGCGTCGTCTCGGCCTCCGTGATCTGTGCGGCGTCGGTGCTGAGCCGGGCGGCGAGGTCCATGGCGGCGACCTCGGCCTCGGTGAGCCCCGCGTCACGGTGGTCGCGGGCGATCCGCGCGAGCTGGTCGTCGCCGAACAGCGAGCGGCTGCGCCGTCCGTGCGCCAGGAGGCACGCCTGCGACCGGAGCGCCTTGGCCGCGGCCAGCGTCACCAGCTCGTACAGGCGCAGCCCGAGGCCCGAGGCGATGGTCCCGGCCAGGTGCTCGAAGGCCAGGTGCGCCTCGACGTCCACCGCCATGACACGGGTGTGGCTCGGCACGTACCCCAGCGACGCGACGTCGTCGGCGTAGACGTCACCCACCTCGCCCGTCGCGTCCGCGGGATCCACGGTCCTGATGATGGTCATCGTCGCTCCCGAGCGGCCGCCGCCGGGTGCCGGCAGCGATCCGCCCGTCCATGCTGCCCCGGGCCGCACCGGCTCGGACAGGCCGGACGCGGGTGAAGTGCGGTGACGTCAGGGCCGCGAGCTCTCGAACTCCTGGGCGCCGGTGAACCCGAGGCGCCGGTACAGCCGGCGCGCCGGGTCGTTGTGGGCGTACACGCCGAGGGTGACCATCGACGTCTCGGCGAGGCCGGCCCGCGTCGCCACGGCCGTCACTGCCGCGGCGATCTGCCGCCCCCGCCAGGCCGGGTCCGTGCCGATCGACCCCAGCGTCCAGGGCCTGCCGGGCACACGGCGCGACGCGCCGGCCACACCGCGCACCACGCCGTCGTCGTCGCGCCACCCCCACCAGCGGGAGCGCGGCTCGTCGACCGGCAGCTCGCCGTGGGGGTGCGCCACGGCGAGGCAGGCGGCCGCCTCGGCGCGCTCGCCGTCGCTCGTCAGCTCCACGACCCGGTCCTCACCGGGCTGCTGGGCCGGCGACGCCGTCGCGAAGAACCACCCCCACGCGTCGAAGGGCGCACGGTCGAACGGCGGCGGGAGCGCCGGGCCGCCCGGCCCGCCGGCGCCGGACAGCGCACGGTGCGTACCGTGGGGCATGGACGCCCGGAGCACGGGTCCGAGGCCGCCGACGTCGCGCAGCTCGGCCTCCGCGGCGAGCACGAGCCGCGCCGCGCCCTCGGCCGTGCCGACGCCCAGGACGCTCACGCCGGCCGGGTGGTGGTCGACGACGAGCGAGCGTGCGCCGTCGAGCCGCTCGCGCCAGCGCAGCCGGACCAGGAAGGCATCGTCGTCGCACCAGGCATGGCTGGCGTCCCAGCCGCCGTGGGCGGCTTCCGCGACGACGACCGGGTGGTGCGCCCAGCGGGCGGGCAGGCCCACCCCGGCCACCTCGGTGACCGGGGCGAGCAGGTGCCCGTCGAGGGAGAGGGTCACTCCCCCGCAGCCGAGGCGTCCTGCGGGGCGGCGTCCACCCCGGCCTCCTTGCGCTGCTCCGGCGTGATCGGGGCCGGCGCCTCGGTCAGCGGGTCGTAGCCGCCGCCCGACTTCGGGAACGCGATGACGTCCCGGATCGACGGGGACTTCGTCAGCAGCGCCACGATGCGGTCCCAGCCGAACGCGATGCCGCCGTGCGGCGGGGCGCCGAACTTGAACGCGTCGAGGAGGAAGCCGAACTTCTCCTGCGCCTCCGCGGGGCCGATCCCCATGACGTCGAAGACCCGCTCCTGCACGTCACGACGGTGGATACGGATCGAGCCGCCGCCGATCTCGTTGCCGTTGCAGACGATGTCGTAGGCGTACGCCAGCGCGTTGCCCGGGTCGGACTCGAAGCTGTCGATCCACTCCGGCTTCGGCGAGGTGAACGCGTGGTGCACCGCCGTCCAGGCGGAGTGACCCAGGTCCACGTCGTCGTCCTCGCCCGTGGGCTTGAACAGCGGGGCGTCCACCACCCACACGAACGCCCAGGCGTCCTCGTCGACCTGTCCGGTGCGGTGCGCGATCTCCAGGCGGGCCGCGCCCAGCAGCGCGCGCGCCTCGGAGGTCTTGCCGGCCGCGAAGAACACCGCGTCGCCCGGCTGCGCGCCGGTGGCGGCGGCGAGACCGTCACGCTCGGCGTCGGACAGGTTCTTGGCGACGGGGCCGCCGAGCGTCCCGTCCTCGCCGTAGGTCACGTAGGCGAGGCCCTTGGCACCGCGCTGCTTGGCCCACTCCTGCCACGCGTCGAACTGGCGGCGGGGCTGAGAGGCGCCGCCCGTCATCACGACGGCGCCCACGTACTCCGCCTGGAACACGCGGAACGGCGTCTCGGAGAAGTAGTCCGTGAGCTCGACGAGCGGGTTGCCGAACCGCAGGTCCGGCTTGTCGGTACCGTACAGACGCATCGCCTCGGCGTACGTCATCCGGGCGATCGGCGTGGGGATCTCGACGTCGATCAGCTTCCACAGGGCGGCGAGGACCTGCTCGGCCAGCGCGATGACGTCGTCCTGGTCGACGAAGCTCAGCTCGACGTCCAGCTGCGTGAACTCGGGCTGGCGGTCGGCCCGGAAGTCCTCGTCGCGGTAGCACCGGGCGATCTGGTAGTAGCGCTCCAGGCCACCGACCATGAGGAGCTGCTTGAACAGCTGCGGGCTCTGCGGCAGCGCGTACCAGGAGCCGGGCGCCAGGCGGGCCGGGACCAGGAAGTCACGGGCGCCCTCCGGCGTCGAGCGGGTCAGGGTCGGCGTCTCGACCTCGACGAAGTCGTGCTCGTCGAGCACCCGCCGGGCGGCCTGGTTCGCCTTCGCCCGCAGCCGCAGGGCGTGCGCCTGGTTCGGGCGGCGCATGTCGAGGTAGCGGTGCTTGAGGCGCGCCTCCTCACCGATGGTCTCCGTGTCCGCGAGGGCCGTGGAGACCTGGAACGGCAGCGGCGCGGACTCGTTGAGGACGACGACGTCCTTGGCCACGACCTCGATCTCGCCGGTGGCGAGGTTCGGGTTGGCGTTGCCCTCGGGGCGCCGGCCGACCTCACCGGTGACCTGGAGCACGAACTCGGCGCGCAGCGGGTGCGCCACGGCCTCGTCGCGGATGACGACCTGCGAGATGCCCGAGGCGTCGCGCAGGTCGATGAAGGCCACTCCCCCGTGATCCCGACGGCGATCGACCCACCCGGTGAGGGTGACGGTCTGACCGATGTGCTCGGCCCGCAGTGAGCCGGCCGTGTGGGTGCGGAGCACGGAGGGTTCCTTTCGTGACGGGTGGTGGGCGGATGACGCCGTCCGCCCGGTGCCCGGCCGGGAGACGGTCGCGCGCAGGCACGACGTGGCGAGTTTAGTCGCTGCACCCGGGCCCCCGTCCGCCGATTTCCGGCGCCTCGCGCGAGCGGTCCGTCGAGGCGTGTTGCCGTGGTCACAAACTGCCTGTCTCGGTACTCTCTTCCGGGGCGAGACAGGGTGAGAACCGGTGGCTGACCTGCGGGGGGACCTGGACATGAGCGTGGGCGAGCGCCTGGACGCGCGGTGGCGTGCCGGCGGACGAGGCTCCAGGTGAGGCCGGCGGACTGGTCGCCGGTAGGGCTGGACTCGGACCCCACGCCCGGGGACCCGGTGCTGGTGCTGGCCGGGGGTCAGGACTATCTGGAGGTCGCGGGATCGATCGACGACGCCGCGGGCGCGATGGCGCGCCTGGACGTGGCCGGCACGATCTCTCAGGCCGTGGACGCGTTGATGGAGACCAAGGAAGACACCATCAGCGAGATCCGGCGCGCGCATTCGCGGTATCAGGCCACGGGTGAGGCGTTGGTGGACTACGCGTCCGCGTTGGAGCGGGTGCAGGCCGAGACGCTGGCCGCGCTGGAGAAGGCGCGGCAGGCTCGGGACGCGGCGGACTCCGCGGCAGGGTCCCGGGACCGGTACCAGGACCTGGCCGACAGCACGACGGACGCCGAAGAGAAGCGGGAGTACCAGCAGCACGCGGACCGGTCAGGCTCGGACGCGCACGACGC
>NZ_JBSHCR010000059.1:0-26765 GCF_053615895.1 Isoptericola sp. NPDC055881 | reverse complement strand
ATGGCCCTCCTTCCGGACGGAAGGAGGGCCATTCGCCCGCTCACAGCATGTGGGGGTCGGGTCAGAGGACCTGGGCGACCTCGTCGAACGACAGGCGCGGCGAGCGCGGGTACGGCGAGCCCTCGCCCTCGGCGTGGCCGACGTTGATCACCAGGAACGACTTCCAGCCGGACTCGGCGAAGAACTCGGCGTCGACGCCGTCGAAGTCCATGCCGTTCATCGGGCCGGCAGCGAGGCCGGCGGCGCGCAGGCCGACGATGAGGTAGCCCGCCTGGAGGAGGGCGTTGTTGCGGGCCATCTGCTCGCGGACGTCCGCGGCGGGCTCCAGCTGGTCCTTCATGCCGGGGTAGGCGGGGAACAGCGTGTCCAGGTGCTGGTGGAACGCCGGGTCCGCGGCGAGCACGAGCGAGACGGGCGCGTTCGCGACGCGCTCCTTGTTGTTGCCGCCCATGTGGGTCACGAGGCGCTCGCGGGCCTCGCCGGAGCGCAGGACGAGCACGCGCAGCGGCAGGGTGTTCATCGCGGTCGGCCCGAACTTCGCGAGGTCCCAGGCGGCGGTGAGCTGCTCGTCGGTGACGGGCTCGTCGGTCCACAGGGAGGTGGTGCGGGCGGCGCGGAACAGGAGGTCCGCCACGTCGTCGCCGACGGCGAGGGACGAGGACGGGAGCGTGAGGGTCTCGGTCATGGTTGCCGGAACACATAGATGCAGACGCATGATTCCCGTCCTGGGCGTGACACCGGTCACGCGGCCGAGATGAGGGAAGATGGCGACATGGCTGCATCCTCTGCGGGCTCCGGCCCGCTCGTCCTCGGTATCGAGACCTCGTGCGACGAGACGGGCGTCGCGCTCGTCCGCGGCGACGAGCTGCTGGTCGACGCCGTCGCCAGCTCCATGGACGAGCACGCGCGCTACGGCGGGATCATCCCCGAGGTGGCGAGCCGTGCTCACCTCGAGGCGATGGTCCCCACGATCACCCGGGCCCTCGGCGAGGCGGACGTCGACCTGTCCGAGATCGACGCCGTCGCCGTCACGGCGGGCCCCGGCCTCGTCGGCCCGCTGACGATCGGCGCGTCCGCCGCGAAGGCGCTCGCGATCGGGCTGAACAAGCCGCTCTACGGCGTGAACCACGTCATCGGGCACGCCGCGGTCAACCAGCTCGTCGACGGCCCGTTCTCGGGGCGCACGATGGCGCTGGTCGTCTCGGGCGGCCACAGCACGCTGATGCTGGTGGAGGACATCGCGACCGGCGTGACCGAGCTCGGCTCCACGCTGGACGACGCGGCGGGGGAGGCGTTCGACAAGGTCGGACGCCTGCTCGGCCTGCCGTACCCGGGCGGCCCGCACGTCGACCGGCTCGCGCGCGAGGGCGACCCTGAGGCCATCCGCTTCCCGCGCGGTCTCACCGCGGCCAAGGACCAGGAGAAGCACGCGTACGACTTCTCCTTCTCCGGGCTCAAGACCGCCGTGGCCCGCTGGATCGAGGCGTGCGTGGACTCCGGGCGCGAGATCCCCGCGGCGGACGTCGCCGCGTCGTTCGCCGCAGCGGTGGCCGACGTCCTCACCGCCAAGACCATCGCCGCCTGCCGCCGGTACGACGTCGACACCCTCGTCGTCGGCGGGGGGTTCTCCGCCAACAGCCAGCTGCGCGACATGGCCGCCAAGCGGTGCGCGGAGGCGGGCATCGACCTGCGCATCCCGCCGATTCGCTACTGCACCGACAACGGGGCCATGATCGCGGCGCTGGGCTCCGCCGTCGTGCGGGCCGGGGCGGCGCCGTCGAACCTCGACTTCCCGGTCGACTCGTCGATGCCCATGACGACCATCACGGTCTGAGAGCCTCGTCGACACCTCGCCCGAAGAGAGGGGCCGCCGTCAGCGGGTCGCGGGCAGCGGCCGGCCGGCGCGCAGCTCGGCGACGAGCGACGCGACGACGGCCTCGAGGCCGTCCTGCCCGCCGCCGTGGGCCCGGGCCACCTCGCGCTGGCGCTGGTAGGACGCGCCCCGACGGACGATCTCGCGCACGCCGTCGAGCTCGGCGGCGCAGCCCAGCCGGTCGGCGACCGGCTCGAGCGTCGTGAGCAGCCGGGGGAGGGCGTCGGTGACGAGCTCCTCCTCGCCGGCGTCGTCGAGGATGATGATCGCGTCGGTGCCGTACCGGGCCGCGCGCCACTTGTTCTCGTGCACGAACCACGGCGGCAGCGTCGGCAGGCGCCCACCCTCGTCGAGCCGCGTCGACAGGTGCTCCACGAGGCAGTGCACCAGCGCGCCGAGGGAGGCCAGCTCCTGGGTGTTCGACGTCCCGTCGCAGATGCGCACCTCGACCGTGCCGAAGTGGGGCGCGGGCCGCACGTCCCAGCGCACCTCGGTGAAGTCGTCGATGACTCCGGTGTGGAGCATGTCGGCGACGTACCGCTCCAGCTCGGACCAGTCGCCGAACTGGTACGGCAGCCCGGCCGTGGGGAGCTGCTGGAAGATCATGGTCCGCATCGACGCGTAGCCGGTGTCGTCGCCCCCGAAGAACGGCGACGACGCGGACAGCACCTGCAGGTAGGGCAGGTACACCAGCAGAGAGTTGACGACGGGGAGCACCTTGGCGCGGTCCTCGATGCCCACGTGCGCGTGCACCCCGTAGACGATCTGCTGGCGTCCCACGAGCTGCGCGCGGTCCACCACCGTCGCGTACCGCTCCTTGTCGGTCACCTTCTGCCGCGACCAGTGCGAGAACGGGTGCGTGCCCGCGCCCATGAGGTCCACGCGCATCGGGCCGACGGCGTCATGGATGGCGGCGACCCCCCGTTCGAGGTCGGCGATCGCGTCCGGCACGGTGCGCCGCACGTCGCTGATCACCTCGACGGTGTTGCGCAGGAACTCGGGCTTGACGAAGCGGTGCCGCACGTCGTCGGCCACCGCCTCGATGACGGCCGGGGCCACCTGACGCAGGGTGCCCGAGTCGGCGTCGACGAGCGCGAGCTCCCACTCGAGGCCGACGGTCGACCGGTCGGAGGCGGCGAATTCCAGCACCATGCGGGCAATGCTTCCACGCCGGGGCGCCTGGGCGCGCGGCGGTCCCTCTCGCGCCGCCCCCGGTCAGCGCAGCGGCTCGACGACCAGCACGTGCTGCGCGCCGCCCACCCGCGTGAGGACGAGGGTCGCCTCCGCGTCGCCCTTCGGCGACAGCTGGGCGCGCAGCTGCTCGGGCGTGACGGCCGTGCCGCGCTTCTTGATCGTCAGCCGGCCCACGCCGCGCTCGCGCAGGTAGGCCTTGAGGCGCTTGAGGTTGAAGGGCATGACGTCGAGGACCCGGTACCCCGTGGCGACGGGCGCGGCGCCGTCGGGCGGCGGCGCGGGCTGGTCGGTCGTGACGTAGGCGATGGTGCGGTCGAGCAGCCGGCCGCCGAGCTCGGCCGCGGCGTGCGCCACGAGCCCCGCACGGATGACGGCGCCGTCCGGCTCGTACAGGTACGCGCCGGGCAGACCGACGTCGGGCACCAGGTCCGAGCCGTCGCCGTCGGTGCGCAGCGTGCGCGAGGACGTCGCGCCGTCGCGCGTGGACAGGACGAGCGCGGACCGGCCGGGACCGTCGGCCGCGAGCGGCCCGAACCACAGGCCGGCCTCGACGACGTCGCCGTCCACGGACACCCACTGCGTCTCGGCGTCCTCGGGCAGCCCCTGGTGCGGGATGCCGGGCCCGACCTTGATGCCGAGGGCGGGGACCTGCTCGCGCAGCGCCCACACGGCGTCGAGCGGGGGAGCGTAGGCGGCGGGGTCGAAGACGCGGCGACCGCCGCGCGTGCGCCGGGCCGGGTCGGCGTACACGCCGTCCACCCCTTCGGCGGCGAGGTCGAGCGTGAGCCCGTCGGCGTGCCGCACCTCCGCCTCGGGGAAGTGCCGCAGGTTCACGGTGGCCAGCGCCGCCGTCATCTCGTCGACGTCGGTGGCGAGCACGCGCAGGCCGACGCCCGCGAACGCGAGGGCGTCCGCACCGATGCCGCTCGTGAGGTCGGCGACCTTCGTGACGCCGGCCGCGAGGTAGCGCCGGGCGTGCAGCGCAGCCACCACCAGGCGCGTCGCCTGCTCCACGCCGTCAGGCGTGAAGAGCATCCCGTCCGCGAAGTCGCCGAGCTTGGCGCGCGCCTTGGCACGCAGCCGCGACTGGGTGAGGGCTGCCGCGGCGAGGTCGGGGTCCACCCCCTCGGCCCGCAGCCGCGTGGCGAGCGCCATCGCCTGCTTCTCGTCGTACGGCGGGAGCGAGTTGAGCAGGGCCCACCCGTCCGGGCTCAGCAGCTTGCTCACGGAGGCGGCGTCCATCGGGCCATCGTCTCAGGCGCGGCGGGGGTGGCGGACGGCGCCGGTCGTGACGCCGACGGCGAACTGCTGGCACTCGACTTGTCAGAGTGCTAACGCCTGCCTAGATTTGTCGTCAGCGACCGCAGGCTGTTACCGGCACCCGCGACGACGGCCAGCCCCGGACGCGACCTGGTCAACCAGCAAGCCCATCCACGCATCGCGAATCAAGGAGGTCCGACGTGTCGGTCCCCATCAAGCCGCTCGAGGACCGGATCGTCGTCAAGGCCATCGAGGCCGAGACCACGACCGCTTCCGGCCTGGTCATCCCGGACACCGCCAAGGAGAAGCCCCAGGAGGGCGAGGTCCTGGCCGTGGGCGAGGGCCGCTTCGACGACAAGGGCAACCGTGTCCCCGTCGACGTCAAGGTCGGTGACAAGGTCATCTACAGCAAGTACGGCGGCACCGAGGTGAAGTACGCCGGCGAGGACTACCTCGTCCTGTCGGCCCGCGACATCCTCGCGGTCGTCGTCGCCTGACGACGCCCTGACGCAGAAGGCCTCGCACCGTCGTCGGTGCGGGGCCTTCGTGCTCTCAGCCGGTCTTGCGCGCCCCGCCGGCGAGGATCGCGGACCGCTCGTCCTCGCTGAGCCCGCCCCACACGCCGTAGGGCTCGCGGACCCGGAGCGACTGCTCCCGGCACTGCAGCATCACGGGGCAGGAGTGGCAGATCGCCTTCGCCGCCTCGGCACGACGTCGACGGGTGGACCCGCGCTCGCCCTCCGGGTGGAAGAAGAGCGTGTCGTCCGCGTCACGGCACGAACCCTGGTACTGCCACTCCCACAGCTCCATCACCGGACCGGGGAGCCTCGAGATTTCCGTCATGGCGAACAACCTACAAGTTGTGCAGAAGTTGTTCAAGATGCTGATTTGCGACACGGTTCGATCGTTCAGTGTTCAACTTTCTTTCGGACGCTGACCCGGTTCGGGGGTGACCTGACCGGCTTTGACCTGTGACTTCGGGGTGTTCCGCGGCGCGCCCGGCGGCGCAGTGGCGACCCACTGGTCCACTCGGCAGAATCGACGCCATGACCTCATCCCGGCCCGTCCCGCACGGGGGCGGGTCTCGCGCGTCGAGCCCGGGCCTCGCCGTCGCAGCGGTCGCCAGGCGCCTCGGGGTGGCTCCGGCCACCCTGCGCACGTGGGACCGCCGCTACGGTCTCGGCCCGTCCGCCCGCACCGCCGGATCCCACCGTCGCTACACGCCCGAGGACGTCGCGCGGCTCCTCGTCATGCGCCGGCTCACCCTCGAGGGTGTCGCGCCCGTCGACGCGGCCAAGGCGGCGCTGGAGGCCGGCGCCGAGGAGCTGGAGGAGGCGACCGAGGACGCCGCCCCCGCGGCACCCGGCGAACCGGACGACGACGCGCAGGAGGCGGCGGACGGGCGTCCGGCCGCTCCCGGCGGCGACGACGCACCGCGGCCCGGGCGGGCCCACCTGCGGGCCCTGCCCGGCGGCGGCGAGGGCACCTCGGGTGCCAGCAGCCACGTGCCCGGCGCCAGCGCCTCCGGCCGGGTCTCCGCCGTCGTCGACGCGGCCCTCGCGTACGACCAGCAGACCTGTGACGAGATCCTGGCCATCCCGGCCCAGGGCGACCCCGCCGCCTGGTGGACGGAGATCGCCGAGCCCGCCTGGCAGCGGGTCGCGCAGCGGACCGTCCTCGCCGGGCCGGGCGCCGTGCCGGAGGTGGTGCTCGCGACGGCCGCGCTGCGGGCCCTGCGCGACTTCACCGAGGCGTTCGAGCGCGCCATGGTCGCCGGCGGCGCGCCGCCGGCGAACCACCCGAGCCGGATGCGCAAGATCGTGCTCATCTTCGCCGCCCCGGACGAGGTGGTGCCCCTGTCCGCGCACGCCCTCGCGGCCGCGCTGACGGCCAAGGGCGCCACGGCCCGCATCGTCACCGGCCCGGCCAGCACCCACCGGTCGCTCGAGCTGGTGACCATGGTGCGGCCCGCGGCCCTGGTGCTCGCCACCTCGCAGCGCCGCCCCGACCTCGACCTCGTCCACGCCGTCCACGACGGGTTCGCGGAGCTGCCGATCATCGTCAGCCTCCGCCGGGACGACGCCGCGAGCGAGCTCCCGCTGGCCTCGACCGTGCAGCGGGTGCGGTCGTTCACCGCGATGCTGCACGAGGCCCTCGCCGTCGTGACGTGAGGTCTGCCACGGGCGCCCCCCGCGGGCACGGACGGCCGGAATAAGGGCGCCGCCCAGAACGTAGACTCCTGTCATGACGGACTCGACCTCGCCCGCGCACGACCCGTTCGGATTCCTCGGCCTCACGTACGACGACGTCCTGCTGCTGCCGGGGTACTCGGACCTGGCCCCGTCGGACATCGACACCACCTCCCGCCTCACGCGTGAGATCTCCCTGCGGGTGCCGCTCGTCTCCGCCGCGATGGACACTGTCACCGAGTCGCGGATGGCGATCGCCATGGCCCGTCAGGGCGGCATCGGCGTCCTGCACCGCAACCTCTCGATCGAGGACCAGGCGTACCAGGTCGACCTGGTCAAGCGGACGCAGACCGGCATCATCTCCAACCCGGTGACGATCGGCCCCGACGCCACCCTCGAGGAGCTCGACAAGCGCGCGGGGGAGTACCGCATCTCCGGCTTCCCCGTGGTCGACGCGGGCGGCCACCTCACGGGCATCGTCACGAACCGCGACCTGCGCTTCACGCCCGTCGCCGAGTGGGGCACGACCAAGGTCTCCGAGGTCATGACGCCCGCGCCGCTCATCACCGGCCCGGCGGGCATCTCCCGCGAGGACGCGACGCTGCTGCTGCGCAAGCACAAGCTCGAGCGCCTGCCCCTGGTGGACGACGAGGGTCGCCTCGCGGGCCTCATCACCGTCAAGGACTTCGTGAAGTCCGAGCAGTTCCCGAACGCCTCGAAGGACGGCCAGGGCCGCCTGCTCGTCGGCGCGGCCATCGGCTACTTCGGCGACGCGTGGCAGCGCGCGACGACGCTGGTGGAGGCCGGCGCCGACGTGCTCGTCGCGGACACCGCGCACGGCAACGTCCGCATGCTGATCGACATGGTCCGGCGGCTGAAGTCGGACCCGGCCACCCGCCACGTGCAGGTGATCGGCGGCAACGTCGCGACGCGCGAGGGCGCGCAGTCCTTCGTCGACGCGGGCGCGGACGCGATCAAGGTCGGCGTCGGCCCGGGCTCGATCTGCACCACCCGCGTCGTGACCGGCGTCGGCGTCCCGCAGATCACCGCCGTGTACGAGGCGTCGCAGGCCGCCCGCGCGGCCGGGGTACCGGTCATCGCCGACGGCGGCATGCGGCACTCGGGGGAGATCGGCAAGGCGATCGTCGCGGGCGCGGAGGCCGTCATGCTCGGCTCGATGCTGGCGGGCACCGAGGAGGCGCCCGGCGACACCATCCTCGTGAACGGCAAGCAGTACAAGGCGTACCGCGGCATGGGCTCGATGGGCGCCATGTCCTCGCGGGGCAAGAAGTCCTACTCCAAGGACCGGTACTTCCAGGCCGAGGTCACCAGCGACGACATGATCGTGCCCGAGGGCATCGAGGGCCAGGTGCCGTACAAGGGCACGCTGCACACCGTGGCCCACCAGCTCGTGGGCGGGCTCCACCAGTCGATGTTCTACGTCGGCGCGCGCACCATCCCGGAGCTGCAGGCCAAGGGCCGGTTCGTGCGCATCACGTCCGCGTCGCTCAAGGAGAGCCACCCGCACGACGTGCAGATGACGGTCGAGGCGCCGAACTACTCCGGCTTCTGAGCCGCACGACCGACGGCCCGGGCCCGCGAGGGCCCGGGCCGTCGTCGTCCCCGGCGTCAGGGGGTCACGAGGCCATCACGCGGGCGTGCAGCGCCTGCACGGCGTAGCGCGCGGACCAGAAGGCGCCGTGCTGCCAGGCGGACACCTCCGACATCCAGTCGCCGGCGAAGTAGACGCGTCCGGCGCCCTGCTGCAGTTGCTTGAAGCCCGCCGACTCCGTGTTCGGGTACGCCCACGCCCCCTCGATGTAGGGCACCTTGTGCCAGGCGATGGAGAACGACGACTCCAGCTCGGAGCGGTACTTCTCGCCGTGGATCTTGACGCCCTGCTCGACGGCCCGGCGCTCCCGCTGGCGCGGCGTCAGGTCCGCATAGGTGCGGGCGTTCGTGCCCGTGTTGTAGTAGCCGACCATGAGACCCTTGCGCTCGCCGTAGCCGTACGACGGGTACCAGATGTGCGCGAGGTCCATGTCGGTCTCGGTGATGCCGCCGAAGATCCGGTGGTCGTCCTCCCACCAGCGCGACCGGTACTGCAGGCCGATCTTGCCCGCCGGGGAGCCGACGGCGAACTCGCCCAGGGCGGCGTCGATGCCCGCGCCCCAGTTGGTGTCCCAGCGGCGCATGACCCCGGCCGGGGCGGCGACGACCGCGAAGTCCGCCTCCAGCTGCCGTGCGCGCCCGTGCTGCGGCGTGTAGGTGACCCGCACGCCCCGGTCGGTGTTCTCGACCCCTGTCACCGGCGAGTTGAAGTGCACGTTGTGGGCCCCGATCGCCTTGACCAGGTACCGGTAGGTCGTGTCCATGCCGCCCTTGGGCTGGAACATGAGCATCGACTGCTCCCAGTTGATCTCGAAGGGGAAGTACTGCCCCACCTTCGAGGCGAGCACCTGAGAGACCGAGCCCGGACCGGGCAGGGGCGTGCCGTGCTCGTTCCACGCCGACGGGTAGGTCGCGAAGCCGCGGTTGTCCCCGCCGGCGTACGTGCCGTCCGCCTTCAGCGAGCCCCAGCTGCGCAGGAAGGAGCGCAGGTTCTCCTTGTCCTCGACGGTGAGCCGCTGGTCCAGCGCGCCCTGGTCGGTGGCGTAGGTGAGCAGCTCGGACGTGTACCCGAAGACGTCGGCCTTGGCGGTGCGGTAGCGCACGGGGTTCCCGGGCGTCGCGCCGGACTTCTCGTTGTAGAGGTAGGCGTCGGCGTTCGCGTTGGTGAAGACCTCGTAGGGGACGCCCAGCTCGCGCAGGTAGTCCATCGTGACCATCCACTGGGCGATGCGACCGGCGCCGGCGTTCATGTAGATGCCGTCGTCGAAGCGGGCCGTCTGCGTGACGCCGTCGACGTCCGTCTCGGAGTCACCGCCCCGGATCGTCAGGGTGCGTCCGCCCGGCCGGTGCCGCGCCTCCAGGACGGTGACCCGGTACCCGGCCTTCTGCAGCTCGTAGGCCGACGCGAGGCCGGCCGGTCCCGCGCCGACCACGACGACCTTCTTGGCCGACCGTCCCGTCAGCGTGAAGTCGCCCTGGCGCGGCGGGACCCAGGCGGCCTCGCGGGGCTGGGCCGCGGCGGTGGGGGCGAGCCCGAGGGCGCCCATCGTCGCGAACATGACGCCTGCGCTGGATCCGACGCCGACGGCCTGGAGGAAGTTGCGGCGGGAGACGCCGGACGGGGAGCCGTCGGGGACGGCCTCGGGAGCGGTGTCGATGACCATGTGGCACTACCTCTCGTCTCGAAAGGTCTGACGGACGTGCGCGCCCGGCGGTGGCTGCCGGGTGCCGCCGACAGCACCGCCGCGACCGTAGGTGGCGCGCGTCACGTGCCGGGGTCGGGCGCGTTACGCGCCGGTCGCGCCCGGTAACGTCCTCGTTTCGCGTCATGCCGACGGCATCGGCGCAGGTCAGGGACTCGAGTTGGACCCTCGGCCGTCATCGGGGCGAAACGGTCCCTGGCTACGTTCCCCGCATGAGGAACCCCACCAAGATCGCCCTCGCCGTCGTCGTCACGGCCGCTGTCGCCGTGCCCGGAACTGCCGTCGCCGGCGCGCGGCTCTTCGAACCACGTCCCACGGAGGCGCACTCCTTCGTCACCGGCAGCACCGCCTCGATCGCCGACGGCGTCGCGATCGGAAAGAACGTCTCCTGGTACAAGTCGTCGGGCCTGGGGCCGTCGGCCCTGAACCGCGCCCCGGGGGCGTCCGCCGAGGAGCGGTACATCCCGACGGACGTCTTCCCCGGCGGCGAGCTGCCCGACGGGGTGACGATCACGGAGGCGCAGGGGATCAACGCCCTGATGCGCATCGGGGAGAACCTCGAGCGGGCGGGGCTGTCGTACGACGACGTCGTGTCCATGCGGGTGTTCCTGCAGAACCCCGACGGCGAGGAGGCGATGGACTTCGCGGGCTGGAACCGCGCCTACCGCCAGTTCTTCGCCAACACCGACCTCGGCACCGGCGACACCCTCGACGTGCGGCTCGGCTCGGCGACCACGAAGCCCATGGTCGTCAACGCGGCCCGGCCCTCGCGCTTCGCCCTCGAGATCGAGAACCTGCCTGTCGACGGGTGGCTCGTCGAGGTCGAGGTCGACGCCGTGTACGGCCGGTAGACGCCGTGCAGGGCCGGTAGGCCGCGGGCCGGCCGGAGGTCAGGGGCGCGCCTGCCCGTCCCGCCCGGCCCGGCCGGCTGCCGGCCACGCCGTCGAGGTCGGGGGACGGCCGCCGGCGTCCGCGGCCCGCTCGGCGTTGACCCGTTCGGCCCACGCCCGGTGCGCGCCCGCCTGCGCGGCGTGCAGCGCGTCGAGCGCGACGCCCCGCAGGTGCGGGTGCTGCACGAGCTGGGCGTCCAGGACGTCGAGCGTCGCCAGGACGTCGACGTCCGCCGTGTGCAGGTCGCCGTCGCCCTCGATCCCGTACAGGGCGCACAGGTCGCCGAGCCGGCGCTTGCCCTCCCGGGCGCCGTCGAGCCAGCGGTCGAGCACGAGCGGGTCGAGGACCGGTGCGACCGGTCGGCCGAGGCGTTCGGGGACGGTGGGCAGGCCGTAGCGGGCGAGCTCCACGTCGAGCAGCGTCAGGTCGAACGCGGCGTTGTACGCGACGAGCGGGACGCCGTCGCGCACCTGCGCCACGAGGATCGCGGCGATCTCCTCGAGCGCGCCGATCGGCTCCCTCCCGTGCGCGCGGGCGTCGGACGTCGTGATGCCGTGGATGGCGGTGGCCTCCGCGGGGATCTCCACGCCCGGATCGAGCAGCCACGTCCGCACGGTGCTGTGGCCGCCCGGCGCGCGCAGCACGAGGGCCGCCGTGACGATGCGGTCGGTCGCGACGTCGAGGCCGGTGGTCTCCGTGTCGAAGCCGAGGAGGGGGCCGCGGGACCAGCCGGGCTCGGGCGGGGTCGCGGCGGGTGCCGCGCCCGCCGCCTGGTGCTCCGCGTACGTCGTCATGTCCACGGACTGTGCCACCGGCCACCGACAGGACCGCGCCGGTAGGCTGTCCTGGTGAGCAACGAGATCGAGATCGGGCGCGGAAAGCGCGGTCGCCGCGCATACTCCTTCGACGACATCGCGATCGTGCCCTCGCGGCGCACGCGCGACCCGAAGGACGTCTCCGTGGAGTGGCAGATCGACGCATACCACTTCGACCTGCCGATCCTGTCGGCACCCATGGACTCCGTGATGAGCCCCGCCACCGCCGTGGCGCTGGGCCACCACGGCGGCCTCGGCGTCCTCGACCTCGAGGGCCTGTGGACCCGGTACGAGTCGCCCGAGCTGCTGCTCGCCGAGATCCGCGACCTGCCCGCGGACGCCGCGACGCAGCGCATGCAGGAGATCTACGCCGAGCCGATCAAGGCCGAGCTGATCACGCAGCGCCTCAAGGAGGTCCGCGCCGCGGGGGTCACCGTCGCGGGCGCGCTCTCGCCGCAGCGCACGCAGGAGCACTACCAGACGGTGGTCGACGCCGGGGTGGACCTGTTCGTCATCCGCGGCACCACCGTCTCCGCCGAGCACGTCTCCGGCAACGCCGAGCCGCTGAACCTCAAGCGGTTCATCTACGAGCTCGACGTGCCGGTCGTGGTCGGCGGCGCCTCCACGTACACGGCGGCGCTGCACCTCATGCGCACCGGCGCGGCCGGCGTCCTCGTCGGCTTCGGCGGCGGTGCTGCCCACACCACGCGCGTGGGCCTCGGCATCCACGCCCCGATGGCCACGGCCGTGTCCGACGTCGCCGCGGCCCGCCGGGACTACCTCGACGAGTCCGGCGGCCGGTACGTGCACGTCATCGCCGACGGTGGCGTGGGCCTCTCCGGCGACATCGTCAAGGCCGTCGCCTGCGGCGCCGACGCCGTCATGCTGGGCGCGGCGCTCGCGCGGGCGTCCGAGGCGCCGGGTCAGGGCTGGCACTGGGGCCCCGAGGCGCACCACGCGGTGCTGCCCCGCGGCGAGCGGGTGTCGGTCGGCACGGCGGGCACGCTCGAGCAGATCCTCTTCGGGCCCAGCAGCACCGCGGACGGCACCCTCAACCTCGTCGGCGCGCTGCGGCGGGCCATGGCGACGACCGGCTACTCCGACCTCAAGGAGTTCCAGCGGGTCGAGGTCGTCGTGTCGCCGTACCAGCCGCGGTGACGGCCGAGGCCACGACGCGGGACCTGCTCGGTGTGGCGTTCCGGGAGGTCGCCGACGGTGACGTCGAGCAGGTGGTCGCGCTGTGGGAGGCCTGCGGGCTGACCCGGCCCTGGAACGACCCGCGGCAGGACGTCGTCGACGCGCGGACCAACCCGACCTCGACCGTCCTGGTCGGCGCGGCGGGAGACCGCGTGGTCTCCTCCGTGATGGCGGGCTACGACGGGCACCGCGGCTGGCTGTACTACGTGGCGGTCTCCCCGGACGTGCAGCGAGGCGGCCTGGGCCGCGCCACGGTGGCCGCCGCCGAGGACTGGCTGCGCCGGCAGGGCGTGCGCAAGGTGCGCCTCATGGTGCGGCACGGGAACGAGCGGGTCCTGGGGTTCTACGACGGGCTCGGCTACACCGACGCCGACTGCGTCGTGCTCGGGCGCGACCTGTAGCGACGGGCGCCGCCGCCGCGAGGGTCCTCGTCCCGCTGAGAGCGAACCCTGAGGCGGGGGTGGTGGTGCTGTCGGACGATCCGCGTAGGGTGTCGGCCATGTCCACCGCGCACGAGGGCGAAGGCGCTCTCGGGGAACTTCTGGACCCCGAGCTGCCCGCCGCCACCTATGTCCTGGAGCCCGACGTCGTGGAGCCGCTGACGCGGCGCATCGTCACCTCCCACACCGTCGGGACCCACCGCTCGACGCTGCCCTTCACCGGCGCGCCCCTCGCGGCGTTCCCCCTCTCGTCGCCCGACGACGTGGCGGCCGCCGTCGACCGTGCGCGCGCCGCGCAGCAGGACTGGGCGCGCACCACGGTCGCGGACCGCACGGCCGTGCTCGACCGCCTCGGCGCGCTGGTGCTGGAGCGGCAGTCGGAGATCCTGGACCTCGTCCAGATGGAGTCGGGCAAGGCGCGGCGCAGCGCGTTCGAGGAGGTCGCCGACGTCGCCATCGCGTGCCGGCACTACGCCGTGCGCGGGGCGGCCTACCTGGGCGCACGCCGGGTGCCGGGCATGCTCCCCGTCCTCACCGGCGTGCGGGTGCACCGCCGGCCGGTGGGCGTCGTCGGCGCGATCGCCCCGTGGAACTACCCGTTGTCGCTGGTGCTCTCCGAGGCCGTGCCCGCGCTGCTCGCCGGCAACGCCGTGGTGCTCAAGCCGGACCCCCAGACGACGCTGTCGGCCCTCTGGGTCGCAGAGGTCCTCCAGGACGCCGGCCTCCCCGACGACCTCTTCCTCGTCGTGGCCGGCGGCGGCGACATCGGCGCCGCGCTGGTCGAGCACGTGGACCACATCGCGTTCACCGGGTCGACCGCGACGGGCCGCAAGGTCGCGGCGCGGGCGGGGGAGCGGCTCATCGGCACCACGCTCGAGCTGGGCGGCAAGAACCCGCTGTACGTCGCCGCGGACGCCGACCTCGACTCGGCGGTCCCCGGCGTGGTGCGGGCCTGCTTCTCCAACTCGGGCCAGCTGTGCATGTCCATCGAGCGCCTGGTGCTGCACGAGCGGATCGCCGACGCCTTCCTGGAGAGGTTCACCGCGGCCGTCCGTGAGCTCACGCTCGGCACGGCGCTCGACTACACGGCGGACGTCGGCTCGCTGGTCTCCGCCGCCCAGCTCGAGCGCGTCACCCGTCACGTGGACGACGCGCTCGCCAAGGGCGCCCGGGCGCTCGTCGGAGGCGTCCACCGGTCCGACGTCGGGCCCTACTTCTACGCCCCGACCGTGCTGGACAACGTCCCCGAGGACGCCCTCTGCGCCCGTGAGGAGACGTTCGGGCCGGTCGTCGCGGTGACCAGGGTGGCGTCCGACGACGAGGCCGTGCGGGTCATGAACGACACGGAGTTCGGTCTGAACGCGAGCATCTGGTCGACGGACGTCGGGCGGGCGAAGCGCCTCGCGGCGCGGGTCGAGTCCGGCACCGTGGTGATCAACGACGGCTACGCCTCCGCCTGGGGGTCCGCCGCCGCGCCCATGGGCGGGTTCAAGGCCTCCGGGCAGGGCCGTCGGCACGGGCGCGAGGGCGTCGAGGCGGTGACGGAGGTCCAGACCGTCGCGCTGCAGCGCGGCGCGCGGTTCGGCGCCACCCTGGACAGCCTGTACGCCCTCGGGGGCGAGACGCCGAGCAAGGTGCTGAGCGTCGCGCTCGGCGCGATGCGGCGGCTCCGCCTGCCCTGACCACGGGCTGACGCCGCCCCGCCCCGGCCCGGGCGTCGGGGCGTGGGCGCGGCGGTCAGGCCCCGAGCTCGCGCACCGCGGCGCGCCACGAGGCGGGGACCTCGCGCACGTGCCACCAGACCCAGTGGCGCGGTGTGGCGCTCGCGGACGAGACCCCCACGCCCTGGGCGTCCAGCCCCGCACGGACGCAGCTGAACAGGGCGCGACGCAGGTGGTAGTCCTGCGTGACGACGACGGCGGTGCGCGCGCCGGTCAGCTCGGCGGTGCGGCGGCACGACGCCGTGGTGTCGAGGCCCTCGCGGTCCAGGGTGAGTGCCTCGTCGGGCACGCCCCGCCCGAGGATCCACTCGCGCATCGACGCCGGCTCGTCGTACGGCGTGCCGTCGCGACGCGGCTGGCCGTCGCCGCTGAGCACGACCCGGTCCGCGGCACCCGCGTGGTACAGCTCCGCCGCGGCGTCGAGCCGGCGGCGCAGGTACGGCGAGGGCGTCCCGTCGGCGCGCAGCCCGGCACCGAGCACGAGGATCGCGTCCACCGGCTCGACGTCCCGCACCGACGACCGCACGCGCGCCTGGCCGGTGAGCTGCACCCACACGACCGGCACGGCCACGACCACGGCGAGGACGCCGGCCGTCACCGCCGCCACCAGGAGCGTCCGCCGCCGTCGACGGCGTGGCGGCGGTGCGGTGCGCGTGCCGGCAGCGGGTGTCGTCGAGGTCACGTCCGCAACCTAGCGCCCGTCCTCGTGCCCGTCCTGGAGGCCGTCCCGTTCGGCGCGCAGGTTGCGGGCGGCAGCCGCCGACCAGCGCTCCGCCGCGGCGGGGGAGCGGAACAGGGAAGGGAGGCCGGCGAGCTGGTCCAGCACCGCGGCGCGGCCGGCCCGGAACGCGTCGTCCGGCACGTGCCCGTACTCGGCCCGCACCTGTGCGGCGTAGCGGGCGTAGCGGCCCGGGTCGGCCCCGAGCACGGCGAGGTCGGCGTCGCTGACGAGCGCGCCGGTGGTGTCGTCGGTGGTCGGGGCGTGGTCGGTGGTCACGAGCACGAGCCGCGCGACCTCGTCGACGTCGGCGCGCGTCAGGTCGCCCCCGCGCCCGGCGAGGCGGACCCGCCCCGTGAGGGGTCCGAGCAGCCGGTCGACGAGCGCCGCCGAGCGCTCTTCGTCGCGGCCCGCCTCGCCGTCGTGCACCGCGTCGTGGAACCACAGCGCGACGGTCGCGTGCCAGGCGTCCCCGGGAGCGCCGTCGGCGGCCAGCACGTCGAGCGCGTCGAGGGCGTCGGCCAGGTGGAGCCGGGAGTGGTAGACGCGGTGCGGCTCCCGCCAGCGGTCCACCAGGTCCTGCCCGACGAGGTCGGCACCGGAGGAGCCCGGCTCCCACAGGCGTGCCCAGCGGGCGAGCAGCGTGGGACGGGCGGCGCGCCGGCGCTCCCATCCCGGGACGCGCAGCACGGAGCGGGAGAGCCGCCGGGACAGCTCGCCGCCCGTCACGGGGACGGCGCCCGCGGCGACGAGGGTGTCGTGCAGGTCGGCGGGCACGTCGTAGTGGTCGAGGTCGAACGCACGGTCGCGCACCCCCTGGGCGCGGGCGAACGTCCGCAGCTCGTGCAGGGACGTGTCCGAGACGAGGTGCGACCAGAGCGTGCCGTGGGCAGGCCATGTGGGCGGGTCCAGCCAGAGCGTCATCGGACCACCCGCCGGTACGTGAGCGCCCCCGGCACCTCGCCGCCGTCGCCCAGGTCCTCCCCGCGAGCGAACGCGCCCCACACCGCGCGGACCTGGCGAGCGCTGCGCTGCAGGTCCTCCCAGGCGGCGCCGTCGGTGAGCGCCGCCGTCGCCCACGCCTTCTCGTCACCGAAGAGGAGCGGGAGGTCGACCATGTGCGCGGCGCCCCACGGGTTGCCGGGGGCCGCCCACGTCACCACGTACCGGTGCGCGACGCCCCCGGCAGCGGCGTGCCGGGCGGCGAACCGCCGCGCGGGGCGGCCGTAGATCCGCTCCGTCACGGCCGCGACCAGCGCTCGCCGCACCCACGGGCCGACGACCGGCAGCCCGACGGCCCGCCGTACCGCAGGCAGCCGACGGACGAACAGCCGGGCCTCCTCGGCGGTGTGGCCGACGAGCAGCGTGACCTGCGGGGCGGCGGCCTCCCAGGCGGCCTCGACCTCGTCCTCCGGCGGCAGCGGGTCATGGCCGTACTGCGTGCCGAACGGCATCGCGGCGCGCAGCCCGGCACCCCGGGCGACCCTCTCCAGCCGCGCCTCGGCGGCCACCACGGCCTCCACCGGGGTCCGCGCGGAGACGCCCGCAGCGGCGCGCGCCATGTCGGCGTTCATCCGCGCGCGGCCGCGCGAGAGCCCGAGGGGCGCGCTCTGCACGATCGCGCGGGAGAACAGCCCCGCAGCACCCGCCACGGCCATGAGGTGCGCCACGGCGTCACCGCCCGCGGACTGGCCGAACAGCGTGACCCGCGCGGGGTCCCCGCCGAACGCGGCGATGTTGCGCCGCACCCAGCGCAACGCCTCCAGCTGGTCGAGCAGACCGAGGTTCGCGGGCCGGTCGGGCCCGACGCCGAGGTAGCCGAACAGGCCCAGGCGGTAGGTGACCGTCACGACGACGACCCGCTGCTCGGCGACCAGGGGACGTGGGTCCATGATCGGCACGTCCCCCGCCCCCGTGGTGTACGAGCCGCCGTGGATCCACACCATGACGGGCAGGCGCTCGTCCGGCCCGGCGTCGGCGGGCATCGTCACCGACAACCGCTGGCAGTGCTCGTCGACGGGCACGCCGGCACCCGCCGGGCCCAGCACCTCGTCGAGGAACGGCACCGGGCCCTGCGGGCACGCGGGCGACCAGGAGGTCGCCTCGAGCACCTCGGTCCGGTCGGGGAGCGGCACGGGCGGCCGGAACCGGTCGGCGTGCGCGTAGGGGATGCCGGTGGCGCGGCGGACGTCGCCGTCCGCCCAGCCGTGGACCGGCCCGCAGGGTGGCGTGAAGTGCAGCATCGCCGTCGAGAGTAGACCGGGACGCGGGGTCCGGCTTGCGGCCGGGGGCCGCCGCCGGGGATGCTCACCGGATGAGCACCCACGGGGACGGCACCCACCTGGTCGTCATGGGCGTCGCGGGGTCCGGGAAGACCACGGTCGCGGCGCTGCTCGCGAAGCGGCTGGACCTGGCGCTCGCCGAGGCGGACGACTTCCACCCGCCCGCCAACGTCGCCAAGATGCACGCCGGCCACCCCCTCACCGACGAGGACCGGGCGCCGTGGCTCCTCGCCCTCCGCGACTGGCTCGACGAGCAGACGGCCGCGGGCCGGCACGCCGTCGTCACCTGCTCGGCGCTCAAGCGCGCCTACCGCGACGTGCTGCGCACCGCCCGCGGCCCCGTGCGGTTCGTGCACCTGGACGGCAGCCGCGAGCTGCTGGAGGAGCGCATCTCCGCCCGGCAGGGCCACTTCATGCCGCCGTCGCTGCTCGACTCGCAGCTCGACACCCTCGAGCCGCTCGACCCCGACGAGGACGGGTTCACCGTCGGCATCGAGGACGAGCCCGAGGAGATCGCGGACCAGGTCGTGGAGCGCCTCAGCCGGCGGTGACCGACGCCGCCGGGCCCAGGTGCTCCACGGCCTCCACGCACTGCCGGGCGATCGCCAGCTCCTCCATCGTCGGGATCACCATCACGAGCGTCGACGTCCAGTCGGGGGAGATGATCCGCTCCCCGCCGGCTGCCGCGGTGTTGCGCTCCGGGTCGACGGCGATCCCCATGCCCTCCAGGCCCTCGCAGACGGCGGCCCGCACCGCCGCGTCGTTCTCCCCGACGCCCGCCGTGAACGCGACGACGTCCACCCGGCCGAGCAGCGCGGCGTAGGCGCCCACGTACTTCTTGAGACGGTGCACGTACACGTCGAAGGCCAGGGCGGCGTCCTCGTCGCCGTCGTCGATCAGCCGCCGCAGCTCGCGGAAGTCGTTCACCCCCGACAGGCCCAGCATCCCCGAGCGCTTGTTGAGCAGGGTGTCGAGCTCGTCGATGCTCATGCCGGCGTTGCGGGCCAGGTGGAAGACGACGGCCGGGTCGACGTCGCCCGACCGGGTGCCCATCACCAGCCCCTCCAGCGGCGTCAGACCCATCGACGTGTCGATCGGCACCCCGCCGGCCACCGCCGAGGCCGACGCGCCGTTGCCCAGGTGCAGCACGATGGTGTGCAGGTCCTGCACGCGCCGCCCCAGCACGCGCGCCACCTTGCCCGCCACGTACTGGTGGCTGGTGCCGTGGAACCCGTACCGGCGCACGTCGTGCTCCTGGGCGACCGTGCGGTCGATCGCGTACGTGTACGCCTCCGCCGGCAGCGCCTGGAAGAAGGCGGTGTCGAAGACGGCGACGTGCGGCACGTCGGACAGCAGCTCGCGCGCCACCCGGATGCCCTGCACGTTGGCGGGGTTGTGCAGCGGCGCCAGCGGCACCAGCGCGTCGATGCGGGCCACGACGTCGTCGTCCACCACGACCGGCCCCGAGAACTCCGCACCCCCGTGCACCACCCGGTGCCCCACGGCGTAGATCCCGGCGTCGGCCAGCCGCGGCCCGATCTCGTCGAACATGCCGAGCGCGAGCCGCAGCGCCTCGCCGTGGTCCGGCACCTCCAGCTCCCGGCGGGTCCGGTTGCCGGCGAACGTGTGCGTGACGATGCCTGCGGGCTCGCCGATGCGCTCGATCGTGCCCGCCGCGATCGCCTCCCCGCCCACCGGGTTGACCAGCTGGTACTTCAGGGACGACGACCCCGAGTTCAGCACCAGCACCGACCCGTGCGCCCCGTACGCGCTGTACGGGGTGGGTCGTTCGGACTCGGGGACGATGCTCATGCGGAGGCCTCCTCGACGTCGGCGTGCGCCAGGGCCTGTGCCTGGATCGCGGTGATGGCGACGGTGTTGACGATGTCGGCCACGAGCGCGCCGCGCGACAGGTCGTTCACCGGCTTGTTCAGTCCCTGCAGCACCGGGCCGACGGCGACCGCCCCCGCGGACCGCTGCACGGCCTTGTAGGTGTTGTTGCCCGTGTTGAGGTCCGGGAAGACGAACACGGTGGCCCGCCCCGCCACCGAGGACTCCGGCAGCTTGGACGCCGCGACGGACGCGTCGACGGCGGCGTCGTACTGGATCGGCCCCTCCACGGACAGGTCGGGACGGCGCTCGCGGACCAGCTCCGTGGCCGCGCGCACCTTGTCGACGTCGGCGCCCGAGCCGGACGTGCCCGTGGAGTAGGACAGCATCGCGACCTTCGGGTCGACGCCGAACTGCGCCGCCGTGGCCGACGACGAGATCGCGATGTCCGCGAGCTGCTCCGACGTCGGGTCGGGGATGACGGCGCAGTCGCCGTACACGAGCACCCGGTCCGTGAGGCACATGAGGAACACGGAGGACACGACCGAGACGCCGGGCTGGGTCTTGACGATCTCGAACGACGGCCGGATGGTGTGCGCCGTCGTGTGCGCGGCGCCCGAGACCATCCCGTCGGCGAGGCCGAGGTGGACCATCATCGTGCCGAAGTACGACACGTCCGTGACGATCTCGCGAGCCCGCTCCACCGTCATCCCCTTGTGCGCGCGGAGCTTCGCGTACTCCGTCGCGAAGAGCTCGACGTGCTCGGGGTCCGTCGGGGCGAGCACCGTGGCCGCGGCGATGTCGAGCCCGAGCTCGGCGGCCCGCGCCCGGATCGCGGTCTCGTCGCCCAGGATCACGAGGTCCGCGATGCCGCGGGCCAGCACGGTCGACGCGGCGCGCAGGATGCGGTCGTCGTCGCCCTCGGGCAGCACGACCCGCCGCCGGTCGCCGCGGGCGCGCTCGATGAGCTCGTACTCGAACATCAGCGGCGTCACGACGCGCGTGCGCGGCAGGTCGAGCCGTGCCAGCAGCGCCGCCCCGTCCACGTGCTGCTCGAAGAGCGCTCGTGCGACGTCGACCTTGCGGGTCGAGGCGACCGTGACGAAGCCGTGCGTCTCCGCTGCGCGGCGGGCCGCCCGGAACGTGTCGAGCGCGGTCGCGACGACGGGCACGCGCGGCCCGAGCGCGGACAGGAGCTGCGCGATCACGCCCCGCGGCACGTACCCGCCGGTGAGCACGATGCCCGCCAACGACGGGAACGTGGCGGCGGCGTGCGCCGACAGCAGGCCCAGCAGCACGTCCGACCGGTCGCCGGGGAGGATGACGACGGCCCCGTCGGTGAGGTGGTCGAGCACGTGCTCGAACGACATCGCCCCGACGATGACCTCCAGCGCCTCGCGGTTCAGCAGGTCGGGGTCCCCGAGCATGAGCGTGCCCTCGACCGCCTCGGTGAGCCGGCCCACCGTGGGAGCGTGCAGGAAGGGCTCCTCGGGGATGGTCCACACCGGGAGGTCGAGGTCGCCCAGCAGCACCGTCGCGCCCGCGCCGAGCACCTCGGGGGCGCAGCGGTTCACGACGACGCCCACCGGCTGCGCGTGGTTGGCGCGCAGCTCGGAGACGCTGAGCCGGGTCAGGGCGCGCACCTCCTCGGCGGAGCGGTCCCGGCCCGACGTCACGAGCAGCACCGGTGCGCCCAGGTTGGCCGCGACGCGGGCGTTGAACGCCAGCTCCGTGGCGCCCGTGACGTCCGTGTAGTCGGTGCCCACCACCACGACGGCGTCGCACCGCTCCGCGACCGCGTGGTAGCGGTCCAGGATGCGCGCCAGGGCGGCCTCCGGGTCGGCGTGCACGTCGTCGTACGTGACGCCGACCGCGTCCTCGTAGGCGAGGTCCACGCCATCGTGCTGCAGCAGCATCTCGAGCACGTGGTCGCGCGGGGCGTCGCCGCCCGCGTCCGACGCCGGCGGCGACGGCACACGAGAGACGGCCCGGAACACGCCGACGCGGGAGACCTGCCGGACCAGCAGGTCCAGGACGCCGAGCGCCACGGTGGACTTGCCGGTCTCGCCCTCGGGAGAGGCGATGTAGATGCTGCGGGTCTGCGTGCTCACCAGGCGGCTCCGTGTCGGTCGGCGTTGTCACCATTCCATCGCATCGGACCCGGCGCCGCACCGGGATGCGGCGTCGGGTTCGTCACGGCCCGAGGGTTCCACGCGACCCGGTGCTCCCTGGACGAGTCGGGTCATGATGGCGACCCACGCTGCTCCGCGCCACCACCGTGCGGGATCCGCAAGTCCCGCTCTCCGGCCGCGGTGACGCGGCACGATCTAGCATGTCGACGACGAGTCGGACGCGTCAGTCGAGGGCGCACGGAAGCTCCGTGGCGCACGAGCCGTCCGGGACCAACCGCGAAAGGAGCAGGGTGATGCCACGGCTTTCTGCTTCCGCGATGCTCTGGGTCGGAGCTTCCGCGCTGGTGCTGGGGGTCGTGGGGCAAGCGTTCGTGATCGCGGTGCCCACGGGTAGCACCTTCCTGGCGCAGGTCTGGGGCGGCGGCGCGCTCTGGATCCAGTCCCTGGCCACCCTGCTGGAGATGTTCGGGGTGGCGTTCGTCGTCGCGGCGTTCGTGGTGCGTCACTTCGACGGGCGGGAGTAGCGACAGGGGAGTCAGCCCCGTGGCGACGCGTCGGCCGTCACCGGCCTCGGACGTCGCCGCCACGGGGGACTCGTCACATCACTCGTTGTCACCGCCCGTCGCTGCCGCCGCGTCGTACTGCGGGCCGCCGCTCTCGGTGCCCGTCTCGCCGACGTCCGGCCACACCCAGTCGCGCACCTCCGGGATGTCCTCGCCGTGCTGGCGCGTGTACTGCCGGGCGGCCAGGCGGGCGTCGACCATCTCCTGCCGCAGGCCCGCGTACCGCGAGCGCAGCGACGGCACCCGGTCGATGACGTCGACCACGAGGTGGTAGCGGTCGATGTCGTTGAGCATCGCCATGTCGAAGGGCGTCGTCGTGGTGCCCTCCTCCTTGTAGCCGCGCACGTGGATGTTCGCGTGGTTGGTGCGGCGGTAGGTCAGGCGGTGGATGAGCCACGGGTAGCCGTGGTAGTTGAAGATCACCGGGCGGTCGGCCGTGAACAGGGTGTCGAAGTCCTTGTCCGACAGGCCGTGCGGGTGCTCCTTCTCGTCCTGCAGCCGCATGAGGTCGACCACGTTCACCACCCGGACCTTGAGGTCCGGGATGCGCTGGCGCAGGATGTCGGCGGCCGCGAGCACCTCCAGGGTCGGGACGTCGCCCGCCGCGCCGAGCACGACGTCGGGCTCCTGCCCCTCGACCTCCGTGCCCGCCCAGTCCCAGATGCCCAGGCCGCGCGAGCAGTGCGCGATCGCCTGCTCCATCGTGAGGAACTGCGGTGCCGGCTGCTTGCCCGCGACTACGACGTTCACGTACTGGCGGCTGCGCAGGCAGTGGTCGTAGGTGGACAGCAGGGTGTTCGCGTCCGGCGGCAGGTACACCCGGACGATCTCGGCCTTCTTGTTCACGACGTGGTCGATGAACCCGGGGTCCTGGTGGCTGAAGCCGTTGTGGTCCTGGCGCCACACGTGGCTCGACAGGAGGTAGTTGAGGCTCGCGACCGGCCGCCGCCACGGGATGTGGTTGGTGACCTTGAGCCACTTGGCGTGCTGGTTGAACATCGAGTCGACGATGTGGATGAAGGCCTCGTAGCTGGTGAACAGGCCGTGGCGCCCCGTGAGCAGGTAGCCCTCCAGCCAGCCCTGGCACTGGTGCTCGCTGAGCATCTCCATCACGCGGCCGACGCGGGCGAGGTGCTCGTCGACGTCGGGCCCGTAGAACTCGGCGTTCCACTGCTTGTCGGTGACCTCGTAGACCGCCTGGAGGCGGTTGGACGCCGTCTCGTCCGGGCCGAAGATGCGGAAGTTGTCCGGGTTGAGCCGCACGACGTCGGTCAGCCACTGCCCCAGGACGCGCGTGGCCTCGGCGACCGAGCCACCGGGCCCGGCGACGTCCACGGCGTAGTCACGGAAGTCCGGCAGCCGCAGGTCCTTGAGCAGCAGCCCGCCGTTGGTGTGCGGGTTGCCGCTCATGCGCAGCTCGCCCGTCGGCGCCTGCTCGGCGATCTCCGGCAGCAGCCGTCCCTCGGTGTCGAACAGCTCGTGCGCCCGGTAGGACTCGAGCCAGCCGCGCAGCACCTCGAGGTGCTCGGGGGTGTCCCGGGCGCTGGCGAGCGGGACCTGGTGGGCGCGCCACGAGTCCTCGGTCTTCTTGCCGTCGATGACGGGCGGGCAGGTCCAGCCCTTGGGCGTGCGGAAGACGATCATCGGCCACGCGGGTCGCTCCTCGCTGCCCGCGGCAGCCTCGGCCTTGATCCGGGCGATGTGGTCGAGGACCTCGTCGAGCAGCTGCGCGAACCGGCGGTGCGCCGCCTCGTGGTCCTCGCCGTCGAACCCGCCCACGAAGAAGTACGGGGTGTGCCCGTAGCCGATCATCAGGTCGCGCAGCTCGTCGTCGCTGATCCGCGCCAGCACCGTCGGGTTGGCGATCTTGTAGCCGTTGAGGTGCAGGATCGGCAGGACGACACCGTCGGTCACCGGGTTGACGAACTTGTTCGAGTGCCAGCTCGTGGCGAGCGGGCCGGTCTCGGCCTCGCCGTCGCCGACGACCGCCGCCACCAGCAGGTCCGGGTTGTCGAACGCGGCGCCGTACGCGTGGCTCAGGGCGTAACCCAGCTCGCCGCCCTCGTGGATGGATCCCGGTGTCTCCGGCGCGACGTGCGAGGGGATGCCGCCCGGGAAGGAGAACTGGCGGAACAGGCGCCGCAGCCCCTCGTCGTCCTGGGTGATGTCCGAGTAGGTCTCGGAGTACGTGCCCTCGAGGTACGAGTTCGCGACGAGGCCGGGGCCGCCGTGCCCGGGGCCGGCGACGTAGATCGTGGACTGCTCGCGCTCCTTGATCGCCCGGTTGAGGTGGGCGTACAGGAAGTTGAGGCCCGGCGTGGTGCCCCAGTGCCCGAGCAGGCGCGGCTTGACGTGGTCGCGGGTGAGCGGCTCGCGCAGCAGCGGGTTGTCGAGCAGGTAGATCTGGCCCACGGACAGGTAGTTCGCCGCCCGCCACCACCGGTCGATCCGGTCGATCGTGTCGGCCGAGAGCTCGGCGCCCTCGCCGCCGCGCCACGGCGCGGGGTGGACGGACGGGGTGGTCGTGGTGCTCATCACACGCTCCAGTGGCTCGGGGAAGGCCAGCGCCTTCATTCCACCCCACCGTGGAGGACCGCGCAGCACGACCCGCGAGGTCAGGGGAGTGACGTCGATCTGGCGGTCCGTCAGGTGCCGGGAACGTGCGGATTCCTTGCGGGGGTCGCACGCCGATTACCGTGGTGCCGTGCCCAGCCCCCAGCCCGCCCGCAGGTCGTTCTGGGCGGTGGCCGTCCAGCCCCGCATGATCGGGATCCTGCTCCTCTTCCTGCTCGCCGCCGCCGTCTGCGGGCGGCTCGGTGTGTGGCAGCTCGACCGGGCCTACCAGCGCGCCGAGCTGGCCGCGCAGCAGGAGGCCGCGGAGCAGGCGGCCCAGGGTCCCGAGGCGCTCGGCGACCTGCTGCCGCCGCAGACGTCGTTCCCCGGCGAGCTGGTGGGCACCGAGACCTGGGTGACCGGGACGTACGAGCCCGAGGGGCAGATGCTCGTGGCCGGTCGCTCGCTCGACGGACGCACCGGCTACCTGGTCCTGACGCCCCTGCGCGTCTCGGACGACGGGACGGGCGGCGCGTCGTGGTCCGACCTGTCCGGCGCTCCCGTGCTGCCCGTCGTCCGCGGATGGGTGGACTCGCCCACCCCGGACGCCGCCGCCCTCGACGTGCCCGCGGGGCAGGTGCGCGTGACCGGCTGGCTGCAGGCGTCGGAGTCCGCGCTGGAGGGCGCCGCACCCCTGCCCGACAACCCCGACGGGCCGCCGCTGACCGACTCCATCGCCACCGGCTCGCTCGTCAACACCTGGGGCGGCCCGATCTACTCCGGCTACGTGGTGCTGACGTCGTCCGACCCGGCACAGGCCGCCGCAGCCCAGGGCGGCCCGGCCCTGCTCCCGCGACCCGTGCTCGAGGGCAGCGACGGCGTCAACCTGCAGAACCTGTTCTACGCGCTGCAGTGGTGGGTCTTCGGCCTCTTCGCCGTGCTGCTGTGGGTGCGGCTGGTGCGTGACGAGGCCGCCGGCACGCGCCGCGGCCGCACGCACGACGGCTCCGACGACCCCGTCGGCACCGGCATCGCGGGCCTCCCCAGCTGACCGCTTCCGGCCGACGTGTCGGCGGCGGCTGCGAGCCTGAGGGGGTGGCGACCATCGACCTGAAGCGCGAGCTGCGCGACCAGTACGGCGCGACGACGACGCCGACACTCGTGACCGTCCCGGCGCGGCTGTTCCTCATGGTCGACGGCGCGGGCGACCCCAACACCGTGCCCGCGTACCGCGAGGCGATTGCGACGCTGTACCCGCTCGCGTACGCGCTGCGCGCAGCGGTCAAGCAGGAGACGGGCGACGCGTACACCGTCATGCCCCTCGAGGGGCTGTGGTGGGCCGACGACATGTCCCGGTTCAGCGTCGACGCGAAGGACGAGTGGCGCTGGACCCTGATGATCAGCCTGCCGGACGCCGTCCACCAGGTCGACGGCCCGTCCGTCGTGGCCGCCGTCGCCCGCGCGAAGGCCCTCCCCGCCGGCGACCTCGTCCGGATGGAGCGCTACGACGAGGGCCACGCCGCCCAGGTGCTGCACCGCGGCCCGTTCGCCACCGAGCCGGAGACCATCGACGGGCTGCACGCGTTCATCCGGGAGCAAGGGCTCGCGCTGCGCGGGCTGCATCACGAGATCTACCTCTCCGACCTGCGTCGTACCGCTCCGGAGCGGCTGCGGACGGTGATCCGCCAGCCCGTGGGCCCCGCGGAGTGAAACGTGGGGGGGGGCTTTTTTGAAAAAACCACGCGTTTGGGGGTAAAATAGGACGCACCCAGCGCTCCGGGGGGTGTGAGGGA
>NZ_JBSHCR010000058.1:0-26912 GCF_053615895.1 Isoptericola sp. NPDC055881 | reverse complement strand
CGGAAGCTTAGCCCTTCAGCGCCGATGGTACTGCCCTCGAGAGGGGGTGGGAGAGTAGGACGCCGCCGGACACCCATTCACGAAAGGCCCACCCCACACGGGGTGGGCCTTTCGCATACCCCCACACCACCCCCAAGCCCCCGCACGGGGCGCCCCGGCACCCACCACACGCACCGGCGCCGCGGCGGCCGCGCAGAGGCAGGCAAGGCCCGGGGCAGAAACGGCGGCGCGCCCGCGGAGCGGGTGCCGATAGGCTCGGCAGGTGACCGGATCACCTTTGCTCCCTGCCAGTGGCCCGCACCCGTCGTGGCGGGCTGAGCACTTCCTGAGCCTGTTGGACTTCGCGCAACCGTCGATCGGTGCGGACGGTACGGCCGGCTGGCTGGACGACGCCGGCGCGGTGGACCCGACGCAGCCTGCGCACCTGTGGATCACGTGCCGGATGACGCACACCTTCGGTCTCGGGCACCTGCTCGGCGTGGAGGGCACCGAGGAGCTGCTGGGTCGCGGGCTCGACGGCGTCGCCACCTCCCTGGCGGACGCGGAGCACGGCGGCTGGCTCGCCTCCCGCGGCCCGGGAGCCGGCGAGGTGGACGGGCTGAAGCAGGCCTACGGTCACGCGTTCGTCGTGCTGGCCGCCTCCACGGGGGTCGTCGCCGGCGCCCGCGGTGCGGGCGCGCTGCTGGCCCGCGCCCTGGAGGTGCTCGAGGAGCGCTTCTGGGAGGCCGACCACCAGCTGCACCTCGACGAGCGCTCGCGCGACTGGACCGAGATCGACCCCTACCGCGGGGTGAACGCCAACATGCACTCGGTGGAGGCTCTCCTCGCGGCGCACGACGCGACCGGGGAGCGCCGGTGGCTCGACCGCGCCGCCGTCATCGCGGACCGGGTCATCTCGTGGGCGCAGGACAACGGCTGGCGCATCCCCGAGCACTTCGACTCGGCCTGGGTGCCGCAGCTCGAGTACAACGCGGACCGCCCGCACGACCCCTTCAAGCCCTACGGCGCCACGCCGGGCCACGGGCTGGAGTGGGCGCGGCTGCTCCTGCAGGTGGACGTGGCCTCCGACACTGCGGGCCGTCGCTCCGACGCTGCCCGGAACCTGTTCGAGCGTGCCGTCGAGGACGGGTGGGACGGGCCGCAGGGCGGGTTCGTCTACACGACCGACTGGACCGGCACCCCCGTCGAGGCACGACGCTTCCACTGGGTCGCGGCGGAGGCGGCGGCCGCCGCGGACGTGCTGCACCGCACGACCGGCGAGGACCGCTACGCCGAGCTCGCCGACGGCTGGTGGCGATGGATCGACGACCACCTGGTCGACCACGAGCGCGGCTCCTGGTTCCACGAGCTCGACACCGACAACGTGCCCTCGGGTCGCACGTGGGTCGGCAAGCCGGACGTCTACCACGCCGCCCAGGCCGTCATCCTGCCCGACCTGCCGCTGACCGGGTCGTTCGCGGCGTCGGCCAGCGCCGCCGGCCGGATCCTCGACGGCACCCGGCTCACGAAGTCGACGGAGGCGCGCTGCTGATGAGGATCTCGGCGAAGGCGGACTACGCCGTCCGTGCGGCCGCCGAGCTGGCGGCAGCGGCGGACGGTGGACCCGTGCCCGCCGAGTCCCTCGCGCGCGCCCAGGGAGTGCCGCACCGGTTCCTCGAGGCGATCCTCAGCGACCTGCGCCGCGAGGGCATCGTCGCGAGCCGCCGCGGCGCCGGCGGCGGCTACGTGCTCGCCCGGCCCGCCGACCGGGTGACCGTCGCCGACGTGGTGCGGGCCGTGGACGGCCCACTCGTTTTCGTCCGCGACGCACGGCCCTCCGACCTCGAGTACACGGGGGCGGCCGCGTCGCTGCTGCACGTGTGGGTGGCCCTGCGCGTCAACGTGCGCGCCGTCCTCGAACAGGTCAGCCTCGCCGACCTGGCAGCGGGAAACGTCCCGGACGCGGTCCGCCGGCTCACCGACGAGGAATCGGCCTGGCACAGCCCGTGACCCTTCCGCCGTGCGCACCCTCTGACCTGCGGCTCTGATGACCCACGGCCCCCGGCCGGACCAGACCCACGGGGCGCCACCGGCGTGCCGCACCGCTCTTGGTCCCCTTGTGCAGGACCCGCGCCCTCGACCGCCGCCGCGGTCGAGGGCGCGTCCGTCTGCAACTCGTCCGCCGATACCGTTGAATCCGATAGGACCGATCGGGTACGTTCTGTATGTCGCGGCAGAACCACTGCCGCCTCGACGGAGGGAACACCCGTGCGGACTCTCGTCCTGCTCGCTCTCGTGGGCCTCGGCGCACAGCTCGTCGACGGCAGCCTGGGCATGGCCTACGGCGTGACCTCGACGACGCTGCTGCTCGCCATCGGCACCAACCCGGCGGCTGCGTCTGCGACCGTCCACCTCGCGGAGGTCGGCACGACGCTCGCGTCCGGCGCCTCCCACTGGCGCTTCGGCAACGTGGACTGGAAGGTCGTCCTGAAGATCGGCATCCCGGGTGCGGTCGGCGCCTTCGCGGGCGCGACCTTCCTCTCCTGGCTCTCGACCGAGATCGCCAAGCCGCTGATGTCCCTCCTGCTGCTCGGTCTCGGCCTGTACGTGCTGCTGCGGTTCACGCTGCGCGGCCTGCGCACGGACCGCCTCGGCCAGCCGCTGCGCAAGCGGTTCCTCACCCCGCTGGGCCTCGTGGCCGGCTTCATGGACGCCACGGGCGGCGGCGGCTGGGGCCCGGTCGGCACGCCCGCCATCCTCGCCAGCGGCCGGATGGAGCCGCGCAAGGTCATCGGCTCGATCGACACCAGCGAGTTCTTCGTGGCCGTCGCCGCGAGCCTCGGCTTCCTGTTCGGCCTCGGCACGGCGGGGATCGACCCGTCCTGGGCGCTCGCGCTGCTGGTCGGCGGCCTCATCGCCGCCCCGATCGCCGCATGGCTCGTCCGGCTCGTGCCGCCGCGCGTCCTCGGCTCCGCGGTCGGCGGCATCATCGTGCTCACCAACGTGCGCACCCTGCTGAGCCTCGACTCCTTCCCGGTGGACGCCGGCGTGCGCTCGCTGGTCCTGGGGATCATCGCCGCCGGCTGGGCCGCGGCCGTCGTGTACTCGTTCCGTCAGCACCGCAAGGCGCTGGCCGAGGAGGCCGCGGAGGGCGACGTGACCGTCCCGCCCGCAGCCGCCCCCACGCCCGCCGTCTGACGTCCTGCCGACCCGCGCCCCTGCGGCCGCCGCCCCGACCTCCGGGGGCGCCGGCCGCAGGGGCGTCGTCGCGTGCGGTGGCGCCGTCGCCCCGTCCCGGTACCGTGGTGAGGCCAGGAGAACTGCGCGCCGGACCCAGCTGCACGGCACTGGGAGGTGAGCCATGTCGTTGCCCAGCACGCCGCACGATCCCCCGCGCCGCGAGCTCGTCGCCCTCGCGGAGCTGCTCGGCGCGGGCAGCCAGCTGCTCGTGGGCCAGTACCGCGTCGAGGTCGCCACGGGCGCGTGGTGGTGGTCGGACGAGGTCTACCGCATCTTCGGGCGCGAGCCCGGCAGGATCGAGCCCGGGCCCGAGGTGCTCCGCGCGCACCTGCACCCCGACGACCGTGAGCGGCTGTCCCGCACGGCGGCGGTGGCGCTCGGCACCGGCCGGCCCTTTGCAGGCGGCCACCGCGTGGTCGACGACCACGGGCGCACCCACTCGGTCGTCGTCACCGGGCAGGCGCGGCACGGGCCCGACGGCGCGTCGTCGCAGCTGGTCGGGTACGTCATCGACACCAGCCCCGTGGTGCGGGACGCGCTCGAGCGCGAGGCGCACCGCGCCGTCTCGCGCGCCTTCGTCGCCGCCACGGCGTCCGAGCAGGCCAAGGGCGCGATCATGGCGGTCTGCGGCGTCGACGAGTCCGTGGCCACCGAGGTGCTCGGGGACGTCGGTGCCCAGGTGGGCGTCTCCGCCCAGTCGGCGGGGGAGCAGGTGATGAAGGAGCTCACGCGGCCCGTCAGCGACCGCGACTCCGCGCTCACCGCCGCCGAAGTGCTCCGGTCCGCCCCGCCCGCCCAGGACGCGGCGGACCGGCTGAGCCACGCCCTCGCCGCGGTGCGACCGGTGGAGCGGCCCCACGGCCACGACGCGCAGCTCGCCCGCCGGCGGCCGCGCGCGAGCCGCTGAGCGCGGCGTCAGCGACCGAAGCGGGCGGCCGCGCGGACCGCGCCCTTGCGCGCGAGCCGCTTCGCCAGCACCGCGACGCCACCTGAGACGGCGGCGAACGTGACGGCCTGGATCACGGAGATCTCGTCGTCGTCGATGTTCGTGGGAGCGACGCTGCCCGTCGTCCGCTCCCAGACCACCCCGATCAGCTTCTGCGCGACCCATCCGGCGCCGATCGTCAGCACCACCGTGCCGACCTTCACGCCCAGCGGCTGCTCGGTGTCCTTCACGTGCTCTCCCTCGGTCGTCCCCGGCATGGCCGGAGGGTGGTCGTGCGGCGTCCACGGCCCGGCGAGGGCGTCGTGGCACGTCAGGCATGTCACACCCTGGGGCGCGGACAGGACCACGGTAGCGCGGCACCGGTGTGTAGGCTCGTGCTGATACGACAGGGGAGCGCCACCGGCGCTGAGAGTGCGGAACGCCGCAGACCCTCGAACCTGATCCGGTTAGCACCGGTGGAGGAAGTCGGGAATCTCGTTCCCTGCGGGAGGCCGCACCACGACGGTGCCGGACGCCCGCAGGACCCCCTTCTCGCACGCTGAGGAGGACAGCATGACCCACAGGACCACGCGGACGACCGCGGCCCTCGCCGCGCTCGCGCTGCTGCCGCTGCTCGCGGCCTGCGGCGCCGACGGGGCCACCGGCACCGGCAGCAGCGGCGGCGACGCGGCGGGCGACCCCGGCACGGTGACGCTCGTGACGCACGACTCGTTCGCCGTGTCGGACGACGTCCTGGCCGCGTTCGAGAAGAAGTCCGGCCTCACCGTCAAGCAGGTCGCGCCCGGCGACGCGGGCACCCTCGTCAACCAGCTCGTGCTCACCAAGGACGCGCCGCTGGGCGACGCCGTCTTCGGCGTGGACAACACGTACGCGTCGCGCGCCGTCGACGCCGGGGTCTTCGAGCGGTACCAGCCGGCCGACCTCGACCCGCAGGTGGCCGCCTACGCCCCGGACGACCTCGCAGGCACGCTCACCCCCGTGGACGTCGGCGACGTGTGCCTGAACCTCGACGACGGCTGGTTCAAGGACCACGACGTCACGCCGCCCGCCACGCTCGAGGACCTCACGGAGCCGGAGTACCGGGACCTCACGGTCGTCACCAACCCCGCCACGTCGTCGCCCGGGCTCGCGTTCCTGCTCGCGACGATCGGGGCCTTCGGCACCGACGGCTGGCAGGACTACTGGGCCGGCCTGCGGGACAACGGCGTCAAGGTCGCGGAGAGCTGGGAGGACGCGTACTACGTGGACTTCTCCGGCGCGGGCGAGGGCGGCACGCGGCCGATCGCGCTGTCGTACGCCACCTCGCCGGCGTTCACCGTGAGCGACGACGGCACGTCCTCCACGACGAGCGCGATGCTCGACACCTGCTTCCGCCAGGTCGAGTACGCGGGCGTGCTCACGGGCGCGGCGAACCCGGAGGGCGCGAAGAAGCTGGTCGACTTCCTGACCTCGGGCACGTTCCAGGCCGACGTCCCCGGCCAGATGTACATGTACCCGGCGGACCCGGACGTGCCGCTGCCCGCCGACTGGCAACGGTTCGCGCCCCTGGCCGACAAGCCGTTCGAGGTGGCGCCGGCCGACGTCGCCGCGCACCGTGACGAGTGGATCGAGCAGTGGACGGCGACGGTCGTCGGCTGACGCGCGGCGTCCGCGCGAGCCGGTGGGGCGCCTGGCTCGGGTGGGGCGCCGCCGTCGTCCTGCCGCTGGGGTTCCTCGCCGTCTTCTTCGCGTGGCCGGTGGTCTCGCTCGTCCTCCAGGGGTTCTTCACCGACACCCCGGCGGGCCGGGTGCTCGACCTGTCCGGCTTCGCCGACGTGCTGTCGCAGCCGCGCACCTGGCGCATCGTCGGCCAGACGCTGGCGCAGGCGGTCACCGGCACGCTCCTGTCGGTGCTGCTCGGCCTGCCCGGCGCCTACGTGCTGTACCGCTGCCGGTTCCCGGGGCGCACGCTCGTGCGCGGGCTGGTGACGGTCCCGTTCGTGCTGCCCAGCGTGGTCGTGGGCGTCGCGTTCCGCGCGCTGTTCGCGCCGGGCGGCGTGCTCGGGTGGGCCGGGCTGGAGGAGAGCTTCGCCGGCATCGTCCTGGCGCTCGTCTTCTTCAACTACGCGGTCGTCGTGCGGACGGTCGGCGGGATGTGGGAGCGCCTCGACCCGCGCGCCGAGCAGGCGGCCCGCGCTCTCGGCGCCACGCCCTGGCGGGCGTTCCGCACCGTGACCCTGCCCGCCCTCGGCCCCGCGATCGCGTCGGCCGCCGCGGTGGTGTTCCTGTTCTGCGCGACGGCGTTCGGCGTCGTCCTCGTCCTCGGCGGGCTGCGGTACGGCACGATCGAGACGGAGATCTGGATCCGCACCACCCAGTTCCTCGACCTGCGCTCCGCGGCGGTGCTGTCGGTGCTGCAGCTCGTCGTGGTCGCCGGCGCCCTGCTGGTCAGCTCCCGCGCCCGGGCGCGCCGGGAACGCGCGCTGCACCTCACCAGCGACCGGGTGTCCGCGCACCGGCTGCGGCTGCGCGCGGGCGCCGACCTGCTGCCCGCGCTCGTCACCCTCGTCGTGGTGGCAGGGCTGCTCGTGCTCCCGATGGCCGGCCTCGTCACCCGCTCCCTGCGCACCGGCGACGGGGCCTGGAGCCTCGCGAACTACGCGGCCCTGGGCACCACCGGCGGCCGCAACGCCCTGACGGTCACGGTGTGGGAGGCGCTCGGCAACTCGCTGCGCACGGCCGCCTGGGCCGCGGCGATCGCCGTCGTCGTGGGCGGGCTCGTGGCCCTCGTCGTGTCACGCCGCCCGCGACGGGCCGGCCTGCGGCGCGCCGTCGGTGTGCTCGACGCCGCGTTCATGCTGCCGCTCGGCGTCTCCGCGGTCACCGTCGGGTTCGGCTTCCTCATCACGCTGGACCGGCCGCTGGGGCTCGACGTCGACCTGCGCACGTCCGGCGCGCTCGTGCCGATCGCGCAGGCCGTCGTCGCGATCCCGCTGGTCGTGCGCACGATGCTGCCGGTGCTGCGCGCCATCGACCCGCGCCTGCGCGAGGCGGCCGCCACCCTGGGGGCGGCGCCCGGACGCGTGCTGCGGTCCGTCGACGGCCCGCTGGGCGCACGCTCGGTCGGCCTCGCGATCGGGTTCGCGTTCGCCGTCTCGCTGGGGGAGTTCGGCGCGACGTCGTTCCTCGCCCGCCCCGAGACGGCGACGCTGCCCGTCGTGATCTTCCGCCTGATCGGCCGGCCCGGGGCCGAGAACTACGGGATGGCGCTCGCGGCGTCCGTGGTGCTGGCCGTCCTCACCGCGACCGTCATGATGGTGGCCGAGCGCCTGCGGGGCGACCGGCCGGGAGGGGAGTTCTGATGGAGCAGGCCCGCGAGACGACCGGGCTCGCCGTCCGCGACGCCGTCGTCCGGTACGGCGGCACGCGCCGCCGGCGAGGGGCGGTCGCCGTCGACGGGGTGTCCCTCGACGTCGCCGCCGGCGAGATCGTGGCCCTGCTCGGGCCGAGCGGCTGCGGCAAGTCGTCGCTGCTGCGCGCGGTCGCGGGCCTGGAGCCGCTGGCGGGCGGCTCCGTCGCGTTCGACGGCGTGGACCTCGCGGGCGTGCCCGTGCACCGGCGCGGCTTCGGACTGCTCTTCCAGGACGGCCAGCTGTTCCCGCACCGGGACGTGGCGCGCAACGTGGCCTACGGGCTCGAGACGCAGGGCGTGCCCCGCGCCGAGCGGGCCGAGCGGGTCGCCGCGCTCCTCGCGGAGGTCGGGCTGGACGGCTACCAGCAGCGGTCCGTCGCGACCCTCTCCGGCGGGGAGAAGCAGCGGGTCGCGCTGGCCCGCTCCCTCGCCCCCCGCCCGCGGCTGCTGCTGCTCGACGAGCCGTTGTCCGCCCTCGACCGGCGGTTGCGCGAACGCCTCGCCGTCGACGTCCGCGACACCCTGCGGGCCACCGGCACCACCGCCGTGTTCGTCACGCACGACCACGACGAGGCGTTCACCGTCGCCGACCGGGTGGCCGTCATGGACGCCGGGCGGCTGCTCCAGGTCGACGCCCCCGACGTGCTGCTGCGCGCACCGGCCAGCGACCGGGTGGCGGAGTTCCTCGGGCTCGCCACGAGGGAGCTCGCCGACCGCACGGGTGGACGGTCGGCAGCGGTCACGACATCCTCGGGGCATGACGGCGTCTGAGACCAGGTCCCGCAGGCACCGGTCGCGGGCGACCTGGCTGCTGCCGCTCCTGGTGCCGCTCACGGCGTGCGCCGGCGGACCAGGGAAGGCGCCGGCGAGCACGGGCGAGGAGCTCTTCGCCGAGCGTGCGCCGCTCGCGTCGTGCGGGGACGTCACCACGCGGCCGGGCCGCGACGAGGGGGCGCCGACCGCGGAGCTCGCGGAGGGCTATGCGTGCCTCGACGCCGCGGCGGCGGGCGAGGGCGCCGAGCTCGTCGTGCGGTTCCTGACGGTCGAGGGCGACCCCGTCGTCCAGTACTGGCGCACCGGCCCGGGCATCGACGGGCTCGAGGGCTACACCGACGGGACGCAGGACAGGTTCGGTGCCGGGCTCTGGACGTACCAGGCCTGCCCCGAGAACGTGACGGCCGCCGAACCGCGGGGTTGCGAAGCGGGGCCGCTCGTCGAGGGGTGAGGCTCACGCCTCCCCGGCGTCGTGCACCAGCAGCGCGACCTGGGTGCGGTTCTCCAGCCCGAGCTTGTCGAGGACGCTCGACACGTGCGCCTTCACGGTCGGCACGCTGAGGTAGAGGCGGCCGGCGATGTCGGCGTTCGACGCCCCGCGGCCGAGCTCGACGGCGACGTCGCGCTCGCGCGCCGTGAGGGCGTCCAGCGCGGCCCGAGCCCGGTCGCGGGCACCGTCCGACCCGGCGACCGCCGCCATCAGCCGACGCGCCACGTCCGGCGCGAGGACGGGCTCGCCCGCTGCCGCCGCGTGCACCGCGGCGGCGATGCGGGCCGGCGGCATGTCCTTGAGCAGGTAGCCCGCGGCGCCCGCACGCAGCGCCCCGCCGACCTCCTCCGCCGTGTCGAACGTCGTGAGCACGACCACGGCCGGCGGGGACGGGCGCGCCCGCACGCGCCGGGTGGCGGTGATGCCGTCGACGCCGGGCATGCGCAGGTCCATCAGCACGACGTCGGCGGGGTGCGCGTCCAGGACACCGGGAACCTCCGCCCCGTCCGCCGCCTCCGCCACGACCCGCACCCCGTGCGCGCCGTCGAGCATGAGCCGCAGGCCCGCCCGCACCAGCGCGTCGTCGTCCACGAGGACGAGCCGGACGGGCGCGGGGTGCGGGGCGTCGGGCGGGGTCGCGGGGCCGGGCTCCGGCGTCGTCGTCACAGGTCCCACGGTAGCCACGCCTCGACCACGAAGCCGCCCGGTCCGTCGTGCACGTCGTGCGGCCCGGCGTCGAGCGTGCCGCCCAGCAGCGTGGCGCGCTCGCGCAGGCCGACCAGGCCCGTGCCCGTGCCGGTGCCCGCCGGAGACGCGGTGCCCGCCGCGGCACCGTCGTCGGCCACCCGGACCCGGACCTCGCCCGGCCCGCACGCGACCGTCACCCGCACGGCAGCGCCGGGCGCGTGCCGGCGCGCGTTGGTGAGCCCCTCCTGGACCACCCGGAACACCGCCGTCGCGACCGCGGCGGGCGGGACGGCGTCGGGGGACGACCCGCCCGTGCGCTCGTAGGCCACGGAGGTCCCGGCGGCCCGGGAGTCGTCCACCAGCCGGCGCACGTCGTCCAGACCCGGCACCGGGCCGAGGTCGTCCGGGCCGGCGCGCAGCAGGCGGATCACCTGACGCAGGTCCTCCAGGGCGTCGCTCACGCCGGCACGCACCCGGCCGGCGGCGGCCGCGAGCTGCGCCGGGTCGGCGTCGGGCCGGTACTCCAGGGCGCCCGCCGTGGCGGCCAGGAGCGACAGGCGGTGCGCGAGCGTGTCGTGCATCTCGCGGGCGATCCGGGTGCGCTCGGCGGTCCGCGCCTCGGCGACGTGCTGCTCCGCCTCGGCCTCCGCGCGGCGCGCACGATCGCGCAAGGACCACAGGACGAGCGCGCGCTCGCGGCCGTACGCGCCCCAGCCGAGGAGCGCCGCGTGCACGGCGGCGTCGCACAGCAGCCACCAGCCCAGCGGCAGGCTCACCGGACGCCACAGTGCCTGCACGGCGTGCCCCAGGAACCCCGCGCCCGCCACCCAGGCCGCCGTGCGGACCGGGTACCAGCGCGCCACCTGCAGCGTGCCGACCGTCGCGGCCGGGGTCGCGGCCCCCGAGACCGCGGCGAGCGCGGCGAGCGCGAAGGCGGCGACCACGCTGCGCCGGGTGAAGAGCAGAGGGACCAGCGCGACCGCCACGACCCCCACGACGACGTCCACCCCCGCCGGCACCAGGACCGTCAGGGTCCCGGTGCCGCGGACCGGCGGGGCGCCCGCGACGGCCGCGGTGGCGGCGGCCGTCAGTGCGGCGACCAGCGCCCACGCCGCGACGAGGATGCCGCGCGGCGCGGGAGGCGGCCCCTGGGCCGGCGGCGGGCACGGGGCGTACGCCGCCATGGGGCCGGGGCGCGCCAGGGTCGGGCTCGGGGTGGTGCCGGTGCTGCTCATGACCGGGACGCTACGGCGGTCGGCGCCCGGGCCGACACCGACCAAAGTCGGGGATGCTCCCGCCCGACGGCGCGACGACGACCGACCCCGGCAGGGCGCGCGGCGGGCGGTCCGGGCGGGAGCGTCGTCGTGTCGGCAGGGTGCCGGCGCCGAGGAGGGGACGACATGGACGCGACGACGGGAACGACCGACGGTACGAGCAGCGGCCGGACGGCGCAGGGCGGTCGCGGCCGGCCCGCCGGGCGCACGTGGCGCGACCGCGCGTGGTGGAACCGCCCGCGGGCCGTGGTGGTCGGTGCCGTGCTGACCGGGGCGGTGGTCTACCTCGCCGGGACGCTCGCCGGCGTCGACCCGCAGGTGCGGGCCGGTGCGGGCACCCTGGAGGTGACCGTCTCCATGGTCATCGCCGTGAGCCTCACGGCGGCGCTCGGCGGGTGGGGTGTCCGGGCGCTCCTGCTGCGGCGCCCGGGCGGAGGCCGCACGACCTGGCTGGTGCTCAGCGGCGCGGTCCTGCTGGTCTCGCTGCTGGGGCCGCTGGGGGCGGCGAACCCCGGCGCGGTGGTGCTGCTCCAGCTGGAGCACCTCACCGTGGGCGGCGTGATCATGCTGGGCCTGCGGGCGGTGGAGCCGCGGGCCGCCAGAACGGCGTGACGGCGGCCCGCGCGGCGTGCATCAGCACGAGCAGGGGGTCGCGGCGGAGCTCGAACGCGGGCCGGTCGATCAGCCCGCGTTCGAGCCTGCGGTGCAGCATGGCGAGCTCGGTGGCCGCCTGCTGGTAGTCGCGCAGGGCGCGGGCCGGCCCCGGCCCGCCCGCGGCGCGCACCTGCGCGCGGGCCGCCCTGCGTGCGGGCAGGGACGCGAGCATGGCGAGGTCGGCGCCGGTGACGACGCCCGCCGCGCGGTACGGCGGCAGGTACCGGCCGATCGTCGCGACGGTGCGGGCGCGGTCGACGCGCACCACGGCGAGGAGACCGACCAGGACGGCGAGGCCCAGGGCGTACACGCCGACGACGGCGCCGGTGCCGAGCGCCGCGGCACCGTTCCACAGGGCGTGGTACGCGACCGCGCCGAGCAGGCCGAGCAGGACGGGGACCGCCCGCCGCAGGCCGGGGGCGGCGAGCGCGGCCGTCGCCACGCCGACCCCCGTGAGCGAGGTGCACAGCGGGTGCACCAGGGGGGTCGCGATGCCGCGGACGAGGAACGTGGCGGCCAGCGCGTCCGGTCCGGCGACGGTGTAGTAGTGGATGTTCTCGACCGTGGCGAAGCCGAGGCCCACCATCGAGCCGTAGATGATCCCGTCGGTCGGCCCGTCGATCTCGTGCCGCCGGAACCAGAGCATCCCCACCAGCACCAGGCCCTTGAGGGTCTCCTCGACGAGCGGCGCGCCGAGCACCGCCGTCACGACGAGCCCCTCCTCGGGCCCGAGCAGCGGCGCCCACAGCAGCGTGAGCCCGGCCGTGTTGAGGACCATCGCGAGCAGCACCGCGACGCCCGCGCCCCACAGGAAGGACAGGACGAGCGCGTCGGGCGGCTCGGGCTCCAGCCGGTCGAGGGACAGCACGCCGGCGAGCAGGAGCGGCAGGGGCAGCATGGCGAGCAGCAGGCCCTGGACGAAGGTGGGCCCCTCGGAGGCCGTCACGGCGAGCGCGACGACGAGGCACAGGGACGACACCGCGATCACGACGATGGCGCCCACGGGCGGGCGACCGGGCGGCCGCCCGGCGAGGATCGCCTTCGGGTCGAGCGCTGCCATGGCCCTCGATCCTAGAGCCCGCCCGCGTCGGCGGACGGGTGGGGGTGTCGTCAGGCGGCAGGCGGCAGGCGTCAGGCGCCCGGCGCCGTGGGGGACGGGGTGCCGAGGCGCACGACGACCACGGCCACGTCGTCCTCGCGTCCGGCGTCGTCGAAGGCGTCCACCAGGCGGCCGCACGCCTCGGCGGGGTCGAGCGCGGCGAGCGTGGCGGCCGTGTCGACGAGCTCGCGCATGCCGACGCGCAGGGCACGGTCGCGGCGCTCGACGAGCCCGTCGGTGACGAGCACGAGGAGGTCGCCGGGGCCGAGCCGGTCGTGCCGGGCGGGTCGCGCGTCGGGGCTCGTCAGCCCGAGCAGGCGGGCGGGCGACTTCTGCGCGACCACCGTCCCGTCGGCGCGGACCACGAGGGGCGGCAGGTGGCCGGCGTCCGTCATCTCGACCGAGCCGTCGGCGGGGTCGATGAGGCAGACGCAGACCGTCGCGAGCTCGGGGTGGTCCAGCTGCAGGGAGCCGTTGGTCAGGTCGAGGGCGCGCGCGGCGTCGTGCCCCTCGCGCAGGTAGGCGCGGAGGGTGAGGCGGACCTCGGCCATGACGGTGGCCGCGCGCAGCGAGTGGCCCTGGACGTCCCCGATCACGACGGCGACGCGGCCGTCGGGCAGGTCGAACGCGTCGTAGAAGTCGCCGCCGACGTCGAGGCGAGCGTCCGAGGCGTCGTACCGTGCGGCGATCTCCAGCCCGCCGCGCACCGTGAGGCCTGACGGCAGGAGCCGGCGCTGCAGCGCCATCGCGATGCGGTGCTCCTCGGAGAAGGTCCGCAGGTTGGCGAGGGCGACGGTGATGGCCTCGGTGAAGCGTTCGGCGACCTCGCGCTCCTCCGTCGTCGGGACGCTCTCGGCGCCGTCGACCTGGAGCGCCAGGCCGCCCACGAGCGACCCCTCGGCGTCGCGGAGCCAGACCGTCCACCAGGAGGCGCGCTGCACCCCCGCCTGCGCGAGGAGGGGGACCCAGTGCTCGGGCACCTCGTCGGGACCGAAGGTGGCCGACGAGACCGGGCCGGGCGGCAGGACCGGGACGGTGCCGCGGCCGCGCACCAGCGGGGCGTCGGGTGCCGCGCACACGGAGCGGACGACGGTCTGCGGGTCGACGACCACCATCGCGACCGCGGGGCGTCCGAGCACGGTGCACGCGCCCTGGGCGACCAGGTCGGCCAGCAGGTCCTGCGTCTGCGCCTGGTGCAGGGGGGCGAGCGCGTCGGCGAGCGCCTCGAAGCGGCGGGCGGTCCGGCCCGCGCCGCGCTGGGCGTCGCGCGCGCGGCACAGGGCGCCCACGGTGGCGAGGAACTCGTCGCGGTCGAGCGGCTCGGGGAGGTAGGCGTCGGCGCCCCCTTCGAGGCCGGCGGTGCGGGCCGCGGCGTCGATGGACGTGGCGGACACGTGCAGCACGGGCACGTGGGCCGTGCGGTCGTCCGCCTTGATGCGGCGGCAGACCTCCGACCCGGTGAGGTCGGGCAGGTTCACGTCGAGGACGACGGCGTCGGTGGAGGGGCTGACGAGGTCCAGCGCGTCGGCGCCGGTGCCCGCCTCCACGACGCCGAAGCCCGCGCCGCGCAGCCAGGCGGCCATGACGTAGCGGTGCGCGCGCGTGTCGTCCACGACGAGGACGGTGCGGTCGTCGTGCGTCATCGTGCCTCCCCGACCTGGTCGCGGAGCGCCTGCACGAGCGCGTCCCGGTCGAGCGTCGCCTTCGGGAGGAAGGTGGCCGGGGGCTCGGGTCCGGGCTGCTCGGGGCTGGCCCCGCTCGACATGAGCGCGACCGCCAGGTGCGGGTGCTCGGCCCGCAGGCGGGAGAGCAGGGTCACGCCGTCGAGGCCCGGCATGCGCACGTCCACCACCGCCGCGTCGGCGGGGGCGTCGCGCAGCAGCGCGAGAGCGTGGCCACCGTCGTGGGCCACGCTGACCCGCTCGGCGTCCTCGCGCAGGAGGCCGGCGACGAAGGCTCCGTAGGCGCGGTCGTCGTCGACGACGAGCACGTGGCCGAGGCCGGTGCCGGTGCCGGGGCGCTGGGGTCGTGCGGGCGGGGCGGGCGGCGGCTCGGGCGCGCCGCTCGGCGCGGCGGGCAGGACGACGGTGAACGTGCTGCCGAGGTCGGGCACGGAGCTCGCGGTGAGCGATCCGCCGAGGGCCTCGGAGGTGCGGCGGGCGTACGGCAGTCCCAGGCCCGTGCCGCGGACGGTGGGCTGGAGGCGGTTCGGCACCTGGACGAACTCCTCGAAGACGGACTCCAGGTGCTCGGGGCCGATCCCGAGGCCGGTGTCCTCCACGACGAACCGGACCGTGTCGCCCTCGGCGCGGGCGTCGAGCCGCACGGCGCCCCGCTCGGTGAACTTCACGGCGTTGGTCAGGAGGTTCCGCAGCACGCGGGCCACGAGGCGCCGGTCGCTCACGAGCGCCAGGCCCGGCGTGCCCTCGACGACGAGCTCGACCCCCTCGCGCACCAGGGGGAGCGTGGTGCCGCGCAGCTCGTCGAGCAGCTCCTGCACGTCGATCGGGGCGGGGTCCACGTCCTGGTGGCCGGCCTCCGCCCGTGCGAGGTCGAGCAGCTCGTCGACCAGGGCGAGGAGGGTGGCGGCGCTGTCGCGCACGAACTCCACCTGCTCGGCCTGGTCCCGGGACAGCGTCGAGGCCTGCAGCAGGGAGGACAGCCCGATGATGGAGTTCACCGGGCTCCGCAGCTCGTGGCTGACGTTGCGCAGGAAGCGGGACTTCGCCTCGTTCGCGGCCGCCAGCTCGCGGCTGCGTTCGTCGAGCTCGGCGTACAGGGCGACGACCCCGGTGTTGGTCTCCTCCAGCTCCGCGGAGAGCTGGTGGTACATCGCGAGCACGCCGCGGTTGGTCTCCTCCAGCTCCGCGTTGAGCCGGCGCAGGTCCTCCTGCTGGGCCATCAGCTCGTCGTGCGTGCGCAGGAGCTCCGCGTTCTGCACCCGCAGCTCGTCGAGCGCGTCGGCGCCGTAGCCGGCCGTGATGCGGCGGCGCAGCGCCTCGGTGGTCGCGGCGTCGGTGCGGGCCGTGAGGGGGAGCTCGACGACGAGGCCGGCGTGGCGCCCGTCGGCGTCGAGGACGACCTCGTCGACGAGGCGTCGTGCCGCCGGGACGCCGCCGTCCGCCGCGCTGCCCGTCGCGGGCAGGGCGGCGGCCGAGGTCAGGTCGGCGAACAGGACGGGCCGGGGGCCTCGTTCGAGGCGGATGACGACGTCCGCCGGCCCGAGGGCGACGGCGGCACGACCGACCTCGGAGAGCGCCGTCGCGAACCGGACCTGGGTGTGGACGTCCAGCCCGAGCCCGCGCGCGATCTCCCGGCCGGCGCGCCGTACGGCGAGCAGGTCGGTGTCGCCCTCGAGCCGGGTGGTCAGGAGCGAGGTTCCGGGTGCGGTCATGAGGTTCCTCCTACCGGGAGGACGACGACGCACGCGTCGTCCCGCCGCACGGCGAGGTCACGCATCAGCACGCCGGCGACGACCAGGGGGTGGCGTGCGGCGAGACCGGGGTAGTCGCGGACGCTCCCGCGGTCCGTCAGGCCGTCGGAGTGCAGGACCAGCAGGTCGCCGGCGTCGAGCGGCACGGTGACCTCGCGGACGGCGCGGGCGTGCGTGCCGGCGATGCCGGGCTGGCTCATGAGGCTGCGGGTCTTGCCGCTGCCCTGGACGGTGCCGGCGATGTTGCCGAGCCCGACGTGCCGCAGCGTCCCCTGCTCCGCGCGGGAGACGGAGACGGCGGCGCCGCGGGTGCCGCCGAGCGCGCCGTGCACCCGTTCGAGCAGCACGGCGGGGGCGGCGGGCGGCGCGTCGAGGAACGCGCGGACGGCCGCCCGGGACGCCGCGGCGGCCAGGGGGCCGTGGCCGAGGCCGTCGGCGACGAGGACCGTCGTCGTGCCGTCGTCCTCCCGCAGGGCGAACGCGTCCCCGCAGACGACCTGCCCCGTCATGGGTCGTGTCAGCCCGGCCCCGGCGCGGGGGTCCGGTTCGGCGCCCGGCGACGCCAGGGTGGCGGCCACCACCGTGCCCTGCCCGGGCGCGGACCAGGCGTCCCACGTCGACGTGAGGCGCGGCAGGGTGCCGAGCCCGATGCCGAGCGTGCCCCGCGAGGACACGCCGTCGCGCATCGCGGCGGTGAGGTCGCGCATGCCGGGACCGGAGTCGACGGCGAGGATCTCGAGCGCGGCGTGCCCGTCCCAGCGGCGGACGCGCAGCAGCACGGAGCCGGAGCGGGCGTGTCGGGACTGGTTGGACGCCAGCTCGGACACCACCAGGCCCGCCTCGGCGGAGCGCACCTCGCCCAGCCCGAGGCTCGCGGCCGCCGTCGTCGCGGCCCGGCGCACCGCACCGACCGCGGACGGGTGGTCGACGGTGTGCCAGACGCCGGCGTCGAGAGCGACCGCGGCGTCGGGCGCGGGCGGGCCCGACGAGGAGGTCATCGCGACCAGGTCGCGATCTCGACCCGGGTCCCTGCGCCCGGTGCGGTGTCGATCGAGAACTGCTCCACGAGGCGTCGCGAGCCGGACAGGCCGAGGCCGAGCCCGCCGCCGCTGGTCCACCCGTCCGTGAGGGCGAGGTCGAGGTCCGCGATCCCGGGGCCCTGGTCGGAGAAGACGGCGCGCACGCCGGAGCGCCTGCCGTCGGACACGAGCTCGACCTCGACCTCGCCGCCGCCGCCGTAGACCAGGGTGTTGCGGGCCAGCTCGCTCGCGGCCGTCACCAGCTTGGTCTGGTCCACGAGGGAGAGCCGCGCCTGCTGGGCGACCGTCCGGACGAGCTGACGGACGCGGACGACGTCCGAGTCGGCCTGGACCTGGAGACGTTCCGTCGACGTGGCCGGAGGCGCCGTCGTCATCTCGCCTCGCGCTCGGCGGCCGCGAGCAGGATGCTCTCGGCCGACTCCTGCGCCGGGGCGAGCATCGCGAGGCCCCGCTCCACGTCGAGCGCGGTCCGCACCCCTCCGAGCGAGAGGCCCAGCTCGACCATGGTGATCGCCACGGCGGGCCGCATGCCCACGACCACGGTCTGGGCGTCGAGGACGCCGGAGATCGCGGCGACGGACGCGAGCATCCGCCCGATGAAGCTGTCGACGATCTCCAGGCCCGAGATGTCGATGACGACGCCACGCGCGCCGGTGCGCGTGATCCGCTCGGCCAGGTCCTCCTGGAGCTGGAGCGCGGTGTCGTCCTGGAGGTCGATCTGGATCGACACGAGCAGCGTCGAGCCGATCTTCAGGATGGGGACGGCGTCGCTCACGCGGTCACCTCGGTGGGCGAGCGGCGACCCTCCCGCAGCGCGTCGACCAGGGCGTCCGCGAGCGTCGCGCGCGTGCGGATGTCGCCGAACTCGATCCCGAGGGCGACGATGGTCTGGGCGATCTGGGGGCGGATGCCGCTGATCGTGCACTCGGCGCCCATGAGGCGCGCCGCGACGACCGTCTTCAGCAGGTGCTGGGCGACCTGCGTGTCCACCGCCGGCACACCGGTGATGTCGATGATGGCCTGCGTGCTGCCCGTCTCGACGAGGGTGTTGAGCAGCTTCTCCATGACGACCTGGGTGCGGGCCGAGTCGAGCGTCCCGACGAGCGGGACGGCCACGATGCCCTCCCAGAGCTTGACGACGGGCGTCGACAGCTCGAGGAGCTGCTCGGCCTGCTCGGCGATGATGCCCTCACGGGCGGCGGCGAACGTCTCGAAGGTGAAGAGCCCCAGCTCGTCCACCAGGCGCAGGAGCGGCACCACCTCGGTCGGCACGCCGGGCGTGTCACCCAGGGCGTAGAGCCCCTCCTTCAGCGCGAACACGCCCACGGCGGTCTCGCGCGGCGAGAAGCCGAGCCGGGCCCGCGCGGCGGAGACGTCGGCGAGGATGCCGCGCAGCTGGTCGAAGGCCTCGGCCTCCGCCTGGATGCCGCCGGCCCGCAGGCCGTCGACGAGGGCGTCGTAGATGTCGGACTGCTCGCGCTCGAGCTCGCCGCGGGTGGTGCGTCCGCGCAGCTCGTGGACGGCGGCGTCGAGCCAGGCGGAACGCACCGTCTCGGCGTGGTCGACGAGGGTCTGGGCCAGGGTGGCCGGCGCGACAGCGGGCATCGCGGAATCCTTCCGGATGGGGGTGCGGCCGTGTGCTCGACCGTCGCTCAGTGTACGCAGCGGCGGGCGCGGCGCCGCACCCGTGTGCGGTACCGCGCCCGCGGGCGCCGGGAGTTCACCCCACCGGGACGGTCAGGCGCGGTGCTCCCGGTAGTAGCGGATGAGCGCCTGCGTGGACGAGTCCTGCGCCGCCAGGACGGCGTCGTCGCCCGAGACGGCCGGGGCGATCTCGAGGGCGAGCTTCTTGCCCAGCTCCACGCCCCACTGGTCGAAGCTGTCGATGCCCCACACGACGCCCTGCACGAACGTGATGTGCTCGTACAGCGCGACGAGCTGGCCGAGCACGGACGGCGTGAGGGCCGGCGCCACGATCGACGTCGTGGGCCGGTTCCCGGAGAAGACGCGCGCCGCGACGATCTCCTCGGGCGTGCCCTCGGCGCGCACCTCGTCCGCCGTCTTCCCGAACGCGAGGGCCTTGGTCTGCGCGAAGAAGTTGGCGAGGAACAGCTCGTGCACGTCCGCGCCCGGGGCCACCGCCTTGCCGTCGCCCTCGGAGTCCGCCAGCGGGTAGGCGGGGGTCGCGACCGCGATGAAGTCCGCGGGGATGAGCCGCGTGCCCTGGTGGATGAGCTGGTAGAAGGCGTGCTGGCCGTTGGTGCCCGGCTCGCCCCAGAAGACCTCGCCCGTCTGGGTGGTGACGGGGGACCCGTCCCACCGCACCGACTTGCCGTTGGACTCCATCGTGAGCTGCTGCAGGTACGCGGGGAAGCGGTGCAGCTGCTGGGCGTACGGCAGCACGGCGTGCGTGTGCGCGCCGAGGAAGTTGCCGTACCAGACGTTCAGCATGCCCATGAGGACCGGCACGTTGGCCTCGAACGGCGTGCTGCGGAAGTGCTCGTCGACGGCGCGGAAGCCCGCCAGGAGGTCGCGGAAGACGTCCGGGCCGAACGCGATCGCGAGCGGCGTGCCGATCGCGGAGTCGACGGAGTACCGGCCGCCCACCCAGTCCCAGAAGCCGAAGGCGTTCGCGGGGTCGATGCCGAACGCCGCGACCTTGTCGAGGGCGGTCGAGACGGCGACGAAGTGCGCCCGCACCGCGGCCTGCTTCGCGTCCTCGTCGTCCTCGATGGCGCCCTGCGCGACGAGCTGCTCCCAGAGCCAGGCGCGCGCGAGGCGCGCGTTGGTCAGCGTCTCCAGCGTGCCGAACGTCTTCGAGGCGACCACGAACAGCGTGGTCTCGGGGTCGAGGTCCGCCGTCTTCTGCGCGATGTCGGTCGGGTCGATGTTGGAGACGAAGCGCGCCTCGATGCCGTCCTCGCCGGTGCGGCCGTACGGCTTGAGCGCCTCGTAGACCATGACGGGCCCGAGGTCGGAGCCGCCGATGCCGATGTTCACGACCGTGCGCACCGGCTTGCCCGTGATGCCCGACCACGACCCGTCGCGGACCTGGTCGGCGAAGGCGCTGAGCTTGTCGAGCTCGGCCTGCACGTCGGTGTCGACGTCCTGCCCGTCCACCACGAGCGGCGGTCTCGTCCCCGGCGCCCGGCGCAGCGCGGTGTGCAGCACGGCCCGGTCCTCGGTGACGTTGATGTGCTCGCCGGTGAACATCGCCTCGATGCGCTCCGGCAGGTGCACCTCGTGCGCCAGCCGGACCAGCAGGTCCAGGGTCTCGTCGGTCGCGAGGTTCTTCGACAGGTCGACGTGCAGGTCGCCCGCGAGGTGCGTCATGCGCTCGGCGCGCCCCGGGTCGGCGGCGAACCAGCCGCGCAGGTCGCCCCGGAACTCCTGGTAATGGGTGTACAGGTCGCCCCAGGAGGCCGTGGTGGTGGGATCGACGGGGGAGGAGGTCATGGGCCCACGGTACTGACCGGTTGCGCTGTCTGCCGACGCTGCCAGGATGGCCAGCAGCCGGGGACGGACCCGGACTCCGTAGGGGAGGAACGCATGGCGAATTTCACTGTCTGGAAGTTCGACGACCCGGGTGCGGCTGACCGCGCCTACCAGGCTGTCAAGGGCGGCGAGGCCGACGGCCTGGTGAAGATCGTCGACCACGCGGTGGTGAGCTGGCCCGAGGACGCGAAGAAGCCGGACACGCACGGCTCGCACGACGACACCGCCAAGGCCACCGGCTGGGGCGCGGTCTGGGGCCTGCTGCTGGGCGCGCTGTTCTTCCTGCCGGTCCTCGGCGCCGCCGCGGGGGCCGTGATCGCCGGCATCTCGCGCTCGCTGTCCGACGTGGGCATCAGCGCGAAGGACATCGAGACGATGAAGAAGGAGATCGTGCCCGGCACGTCCGCCCTCTTCATCGTGACCGAGCCGATCGACCCCGACCGTCTCGGGGAGCGGCTTCACGGCATCGACGCGACGCTCGTGAGCACCAACCTGACCGACGCGGAGCGCCGGACCCTGCTGGAGTCGTTCGGTCAGTGACCGGCCGCAGCACCCGTCGAGCCCGTCGAGACCTCGTCCCGGCGGGCTCGATGCGTGCGGGGTCGATGCGTGCGGGCTCGGTCCGCGCCGGCCCTGTCAGGCGGGCTGCCAGCGTCCGCCCCAGCGACGGGTGAGCACGGCGCCGAAGGTGTCGGCGAGCGCGTCGACCCGGTCGTGCACGGCGTCCGCGACGCGGTGCGCGACGGCGTCGTCGTCGGCCGTGAACCGCACCGTGACCCGGGCGCGCCCCCGCACCACCCCGACGTCGAACGCCTCGACCGTGACGAGCTCGCGGGCCGCCGCGGCCGCAGCCGGGAGCACGTCGGCCGGGTCCACGCCGGGTTGCAGGAGGCCGACGCCGAGCGTCACGCGATAGGAGGGCACGCGGCGATCCTGCCACCGGCGACCACGCCGGTCCGGGCGGGCGCGGACGAGCACGGACGAGCACCGTCCCGTCACAGGTCGCCCCGGTCCTCGACACGGCTGCCGCCGTAGACTCGCCGCCGTGACTGCCGACACGTCGACCGCACCCGTCCCCGACCCTGCGACCGGCCCGGACGCCGCCTCCCGGGGCGTCGCGCTGGAGATCGCCGTGCAGGACGTCGCGGGCGCGCGCGTCGCCGCCGCGGGCGGCGCGGACCGTCTCGAGCTGTGCGCCGCGCTCGCGGGCACCGGCGGCCTCACCCCCTCCACGGGCATGGTCGCGGCGGTCGCCGACGCGCTGCGCGGCACGGGTGTCGGCGTCCACGTCCTCGTGCGGCCCCGCGCCGGGGGCTTCGTCTTCACGCCCGAGGAGACCGACGTCCAGGTGCGCGACGTCCGCTCCGTGCTCGACGCGGGCGCCGACGGCGTCGTGGTCGGCGCGATGACGCCGGGCGGCGAGGTCGACACGGCCGCCCTCGCCGCGCTCGTCGCCGCAGCCGGCGACGCCGAGGTCACCTTCCACCGCGCCATCGACCAGGTCGCCCGGCCCGTCGAGGTGCTGGACGCGCTCGCGGCCGCGGGCGTGCGCCGCGTGCTGACGTCCGGCGGCGCGCCGCGGGCGGGCGAAGGGCTCGACGTGCTCGCGGCGCTCGCCGGCCGCGGCCGCGAGCTCGGCGTCGAGATCATGGCCGGCGGCGGCGTCCTCGTGCAGGACGTGCCCGCCCTCGTGGCGGCCGGGGTGCACGCCGTCCACCTCTCCGCACGACGCACCGTGGCCGCCGACGGCGGTCCGGGCGGTGGTGGGGCCGGCGGGTACGACGTGACCGACGCCGACCTGGTCGCCGCGACCCGCGCCGCGCTCGACGCCGGGACCGCGTCGTGAGCGGCCCCGTCACGAGCGCCGTGAGCGCCACCGTCGCGCTGTCGGCCACCGATCCCTCCGAGGGGTACAGCGGGTTCATCGGGTGGGTGCTGGGCCTGATGACGACGCTCGGCGAGGTCGGCGTCGGCGCGGCCGTGCTCCTGGAGACGTTCATCCCGCCCATCCCGTCCGAGGCCGTGCTGCCGGCCGCCGGGTTCCTCGCCTACGACGGGCAGATGAACGCCTGGCTGGCCATCCTCGCCGCCACCGTGGGCGCCGTCGTCGGCGCGTGGGTCTGGTGGTTCCTCGGGCTGCTGCTGGGTCGCGACCGCACGCGCGCGATCGTGGACGCCGTCCCGCTGATGGACGGCTCCGACTTCGACAAGGCGGAGGCGTTCTTCGCGCGGTGGGGGCGGGTCGCCGTGCTCGTGGGGCGCTGCGTCCCGCTCGTGCGCAGCTTCATCTCCATCCCCGCCGGCATCGAGCGCATGCCGTTCTGGTCGTTCACCCTCTACACCGCGATCGGCTCCGGCGTGTGGAACGCCATCTGGGTGGGCCTGGGCTACGCGTTCGGACCGGCGATCAAGCCCGTGCTGGAGCAGTGGAGCGGCATCATCTCCAACGGCGTGCTCGTCGTCATCGCGCTGCTGGTGCTGTGGTTCGTCGTGGTGCGGCTGCGCAGCCGCTACCTGGCGCGGCGCGGCCCGCGCGAGCCCGAGCGCCGGCACCGTCGCACCCACTGACCGCCGAAGTAGCGCGCACCGCGCCGAGGTAGTCCGAGGCCCCGCGAGGTAGTTCAGGGTGCCGCGAGGTAGTGCGGACCGTGGCGAGGTAGTTCGGGGCTCCGCGAGGTAGTCCGGACCGTGGCGGGGTAGTTCGGGGTCCCGCGAGGTAGTGCGCACCGTGGCGGGGTAGTTCGGGGTCCCGCGAGGTGAGGGGATCGCTCCGCTACGCTCCCGGGCATGCGGACCCGGGAGGGGTGGCTGGGCGGCGCGGCCCTGGTGACGACGGTGCTCGTCGCTGCCTGCGGCGCGCCCGACGACCTGGGGTTCGGACCCTTGCAGGTCCGGGCTCTCGACCCTCCGGCGCTCCGGAAGCACTTCAGCGAGGAGCCCGGGCCCCTCACCGGGGAGCTCAGAGCGCTGTCGAACGGGTGCCTCGTCGTGACGATCGACGGCGTGGACCACGTGGTGATCTGGCCTGATGGCACCGAGTCTGTCGACGCCGGCGTGCCTGTCGGCCGCTACGAGGTGACCTTGCCCGACGAGCGGGTCCTGCGCGCCGACGTCCGTGGCGGTGACCGGTTCACCGCCACTGGGGTGGTCGCCGACTCGGGCGGGGTGGTGGTTGTCGACCTCGATCATCCCGACGACGACCAGGTCGGCAGCTATCTGGGCTACTGCGGCGTCGACGCCCCGCCGGTGATGTTCCCTGATGCCGCGACCTTCGTCGTTGACTGAACTACCTCGCGAACCCCTCGACTACCTCGCGAACCCCTCGACTACCTCGCGAACCCCTCGACTACCTCGCGAACCCCTCGACTACCTCGCGATGCCCTGAACTACCTCGCGGGGCCTTCGACTACCTCGCGGGGGTCTGGACTACCTCGCGATGCCCTGAACTACCTCGCGATGCCCTCGACTACCTCGCGAACCCCTCGACTACCTCGCGCTGCCCTGAACTACCTCGCGGGTCCCCCGAACTACCTCGCGGGGGTCTGGACTACCTCGCGGGGCTTTGGACTACCTCGCGGGGCCTTGGACTACCTCGCGGAGCCTCGGACTACCTCGCGGGGGTCTGGACTACCTCGCGGAGCCTTGGACTACCTCGCGGGGGCCTGGACTACCTCGGCGGGGGTGCGGTGGAGGCGCGGACGACGAGCGACGTGGGCAGGCGCAGGTGGCGCTCGCGGGCGGTGCCGTCGAGGAGGTCGAGGACGAGCCGCAGCGCCTCGGCGCCCATGCGGTGCATCGGCTGCGCGACGGTGGTGAGCGGCGGCGTGCTGCCCCAGGACTCCGGGACGTTGTCGAAGCCGACGACGGACAGGTCGTCCGGGACGCGCAGCCCCAGCTCGTGGGCGACCTCGAGGACGTGGATGGCGGACAGGTCGTTGGCGGCGAACACGGCGGTGGGCCGGTCGGGCCGGTCGAGCAGGGTGCGGACGGGGGCGTCGGCGAGGTCGGGGCGATAGCCGCCCACCTTGATGAGCAGGGGGTCGACGGGGATGCCCGCGGCCTCCAGCGCCTGCCGGTAGCCCAGCTCGCGCAGGCGGGCCGACTCCAGGTCGGGGCGGCCGCCGAGGTGCGCGATCCGCCGGTGGCCCAGCGCGAGGAGGTGCTCCACGGCTTCGCGGGCGCCGGTCGTGTTGTCGGAGTCGACGGTGGGGGTCCCCTCGGGGCCGGTGTGCGGGTCGACGGCCACGACGGGCACGGGGGAGTCGGGGGAGAGCACCATCGTGGGCGTCACGACGATCGCCGCGTCCACCAGCGTCCCGGCCAGCCGGGACAGGGACCGGCGCTCCCACCCCGCCTGCGCACCGCCGTCGGTGCGGCCGGCGTAGGCGAGCAGCTCGTAGCCGGTGCCGTCGACGGCGGCCGAGATGCCCTTGAGCAGCTCGGTGGAGTACGGCTCGAACTCCGCCACGAGCACGCCGATGACGTTGGTGCTGGTGCGGCGCAGGCTGCGGGCGACCAGGGAGGACTCGTACCCGAGGTCCTCGACCACGGCCAGCACCCGCTCGGCGGTGCCGGCGGCGACGCCGTAGCGGTTGTTGACGACCTTCGACACGGTGGCCACCGAGACGCCGGCGAGACGTGCCACGTCGGAGATGGTGGCGCGCCCCGGGGCGGGGGCAGGGGCGCCCGCGGCGGGCGGGTCGGCGGCGGGGCTCACGAGTCGACAGTATGCGGCACGGACGTGCCGCGTCACGCGCCTCGCCCACAGCCCGAGGGCAGCACGAGGACGTTTTCGAAATCGTTATCGACAACGATTGACGACGAGCCCGTGCGGCTGTCACTCTCGTGCCAGGCACTCACCACCTCGCGGCAGCGCCGCTGCCGTGCCCGTCGACGAAGACAAGGGATCGATGATGACGAGGACGAGGATCATGCGCGGCGCCACCGCGGTAGCGCTCGGCACCACCGTGGCGCTCCTGGGCGCCGCCTGCGCGGGCCAGGGCGGCGGCTCCCAGGGCGGCGACGACGGCGGCAGCACCGCAGACGCCAGCACGATCACCTGGTGGCACAACTCGAACACGGACCCGGGCAAGGCGTACTACGAGGAGGTCGCCAAGGCCTTCGAGAAGGACCACCCGGGCACGACCGTCGAGATCAGCGCCATGCAGCACGAGGACATGCTGACGAAGCTCGACGCCGCCTTCCAGGCCGGCGACGCGCCCGACGTCTTCATGGAGCGGGGCGGCGGCGAGCTGGCCTCCCACGTGGACGCCGGTCTGCTCAAGGACATCTCCACGCCCGCCGCCGACACGATCGGCACCATCGAGCCGTACATGTCCGGCTTCCAGGTGGACGGCAAGTCGTACGCGCTGCCGTTCTCCATGGGCGTCGTCGGCTTCTGGTACAACAAGTCGCTGTTCGAGAAGGCGGGGATCACCGGGACCCCGGCCACGATGGAGGAGCTGTACGCCGACATCGCCAAGCTCCAGGACGCCGGCATCACGCCCGCGTCCGTGGGCGCCGGCGACAAGTGGCCCGCCGCGCACTACTGGTACTACAACGTGGTCCGCCAGTGCTCCGCGGACACCCTCGACGCCGCGATCAAGGACGTCGACTACTCGGACCCGTGCTTCGTCAAGGCGGGCGAGACCCTGGACGAGCTGATCGCCAAGGAGCCGTTCAACAAGGGCTTCCTCACCACCCCGGCGCAGTCCGGCCCGACGTCCGCGTCCGGCCTGCTCGCCACCGGCAAGGTCGCGATGGAGCTGGCCGGCCACTGGGAGCCCGGCGTCATGCAGGGGCTCACGGACGGCGGCAAGGGCCTCGGGGAGGACACCGGCTGGTTCCCCTACCCGTCGATCGAGGGCCAGCAGGGCACCGACGGTGCGCAGATGGGCGGCGGCGACGCGTGGGCCGTCTCGAAGGACGCGCCGGACGTCGCGGTCGAGCTCGCCCAGTACCTGCTGAGCGACGAGGTCCAGCAGGGCTTCGCCGAGAAGGACATGGGCCTGCCGACGAACCCGGCGGCGTCCTCGTCGGTCTCCGACCCGGCGCTGGCCGAGCTGCTCTCGGTCCGCGACTCCGCCCCGTCGATCCAGCTCTACCTGGACACCCTGCTCGGGGCGTCCGTCGGCGGTGCCATGAACGACGCGATCGCGCTGCAGTTCGCCGGCAAGGCGACGCCGCAGGACGTCGTCGACGCGGTGCAGTCCGCGGCCGAAGCGGACCAGTGACCGGCCGATGACGGACACCGTCCTCCGGTCCGGCGGCCGGGGCCCCGCCCGGGGGGGGGGCCCCCCGCCGCCCCCGGCGGGGGGGGGCCGCGGCCCCCCGCCGCCGCCGGGGCGCCCCCCGGGGGGGCGTCGGCGGGGTGGGCGGGACTGCGCTGGTACGTACGGCAGGTGATGGGC